>JAIROW010000187.1 GCA_031257315.1 Prevotellaceae bacterium | reverse complement strand
AACGCCTCAGTCGTTATTGTTCTGCCCATTCGGGCAGGGGGTGCTTGTACGTTTCGTTGTCCGCAGGCAACGCTACGCTCGCCTGCGGTTATGAAGGTTCGGCTTTTCAAGCCGCTGTTATGAACAACCTGACTTTTAGCCCGAATGGGCTTAATTTTCATAACCGCAAACAAGCGAAGCGCGGTATGCGGTAGCACAATCGTTCTCATCTTTGCCTGTAAGGCAAAACATTAATGCTTTTGCAATAGAGTTCTGCCTTTCAGTCAGTCGGTTGTTGTCGTTTTTAGCCGCAGGCAACGCTATCGCTCGCCTGCGGTTATGAAAATTTTGTCCCTGCGGGCAAAAAGTCAGGGGGTTTGAACAGGCTTTAAAAGCCGAACTCTCGCATAACCGCAGGCGAGCGCAACGTTGCCTGCGGCTTAGCAAGGGGTTAGGGGTACGGCTTAAAAAGCCGAATTTTCATAACCGCAAACAAGCGAAGCGCGGTATGCGGTAGCACAATCGTTCTCATCTTTGCCTGTAAGGCAAAACTTTAATTCTTTTGTGATAGAGTTCTGCCTTTCAGGCAGTCTGTTATTGTCGTTTTTAGCCGCAGGCAACGCTATCGCTCGCCTGCGGTTATGAAAATTTTGTCCCTGCGGGACATTTTAACTCCTGATTCGCATTATTATCAATTGTCAAAAAGCTCGCCTGCTTTTTTATGAAAGCTCGCCTGCTTTTTTGAAAAGCTCGCCTGCTTTTCGTGAAAAATAGAGACGCGATAAATCGCGTCTCTACGATTATCAATTGTCAATTGCTTTAAAGTTCTACAACCCGATTAAGATATTCTGAAAAATCTTTGCGGATTGGACGGTAATCGTAGTTCATTAGGGGAGAAGAGATAATAAAATCGGCAGTAGAACGGTTGATAGCCGTTGGAATGTTGTAAACGGAAGCAATCCGCCACAGGGCTTTTACGTCAACGTCGTGGGGCTGAGGTTCCATCGGATCCCACAAAAATATAAGGTAGTCTATTTTTCCTTCGGCAATCATTGCCCCCATTTGCTGGTCGCCGCCAAGCGGGCCTGATTTCAGTTTCGTGATTTTCAGGCTGTCTTTTTTAACTCCAAGTTTTTCTCTGAGAGCGGTTTCAACCAAAATTCCAGTAGTTCCGGTACATATAAGATTGTAGTTCATCAGTATATCGACATTAAATTCAACCCACTCGACCAAATCTTTTTTTCTGTTGTCGTGAGCGACAAGCGCTATTGTTTTTTCCTTCATACTCTTAATTATTATTAATCGGTATTAAAATATCCTTAAAATTCGCCGCAAAGTTAATCTAAAAATCCTGATTTGGTCAATATTTTTGCAAAGTCCGGATTTTTGCAATCCAAACACAAACAATTCAGACAATAAGGCTGCCAAAATCAGGTCATAAAAGTTTGCGGCGCATTTTTTTCGTCGTTTTTAAAACATGAAAATCAATGAAAATCAAAAAAATATTCCAATAATTTTGACATTTGATTTTTTATATATAATTTTGGCTATAAAATTGGATTTGATTTATTTCAATTTTTGTTTTTTTGATATAATGATAAATATATGAAAAATTATGCAGATATTTCGTTGACCGAATATCTAAAAAAATATTTCGGTTTCTCTTATTTCAAGGGGAATCAGGAAGTAATAATTCGGAGCGTACTGTCGGGACACGATACATTTGTATTGATGCCTACGGGAGGCGGAAAATCGCTGTGCTATCAGCTTCCAGCTCTGATAATGGAAGGTACGGCAATTGTCATATCGCCGTTGATTGCGCTGATGAAAAATCAGGTTGATGCAATGCGCGGATTTACGGAAGAAGGCGTTGCGCACTTTTTAAATTCGACGCTGAATAAGGCGCAGATAACCAGGGTCAGAGAAGACGTTGTAAGAGGACATACGAAAATGCTGTATGTCGCTCCCGAATCGTTGACGAAAGAGGAGAACATTCAGTTTCTCAAACAGCTGAAAATATCGTTTTATGCTGTGGACGAAGCACACTGCATATCGGAGTGGGGACACGATTTCCGACCCGAATACCGGCGCATACGTTCGATAATTACACAAATTGGCGCATCGCCCATAATTGCGCTGACGGCAACGGCAACGCCCAAGGTTCAGCACGATATTCAGAAAAATCTGGACATGCTTGCCGCTAATGTTTTCAAATCGTCGTTCAACCGCTCAAACCTGTACTACGAAGTCAGACCCAAGATAAATACAATGAAGGAAATCATTAAATTTATCAGGGCAAACGAGGGAAAATCGGGAATAATTTACTGTCTCAGCAGAAGAAAAGTCGAAGAAGTCGCCGAAGTTCTGAAAGTTAACGGCATAAAATCGCTGGCGTATCATGCCGGCATGGACGCCATTACGAGGTCTAACAATCAGGACAGCTTTTTGATGGAAGACGTTGACGTAATTGTTGCAACAATAGCTTTCGGAATGGGTATCGACAAGCCGGACGTGCGATTTGTTATACATTATAATATACCCAAAAGTCTGGAAGGATACTATCAGGAAACGGGACGCGCAGGAAGAGACGGCGGCGAAGGGCAGTGTATAATGTTCTACGGTTACAAGGATATTCAAAAACTGGAAAAATTCATGCAGGGAAAACCTATAGCCGAACAGGAAATCACCAAACAGCTGCTGATGGAAGCTTCGGCTTTTGCCGAATCGTCAATCTGTCGCCGGAAATTCCTTCTGCATTATTTTGGCGAAGAATATACGACAGAAAATTGCGAAAACTGCGATAACTGCCTCAATCCCAAAATCCAGTTCGAGGGCGAAGAATATATTAAAACCGTTCTCGAAGCAATACTTGCCGTGAAGGAAAAATTCAAAATCGACTATATTATTCAAATTCTTATGGGCGTAAGCAATTCAGCCATACGCTCGTATGAACACGACGAGCTGGAAATATTCGGCGAAGGAGCCGACGAAAGTCCGCGTCTGTGGAACTCGGTCATACGAAAAGCGCTGGTCGAAGAATTGATTGACAAGGAAATAGAAAATTACGGGCTGCTGCATCTGACGGAAAAAGGACGCCAGTATCTTGAAAATCCTTATAAAATAATGATAACGATGGACAGGACATACGAAGATGGCGACGACGACGACAGCGTTCAGGTTAACTCAGCCAAAAACGGCGAAATTGCATGCGACGAAGAACTGCTCTCGATGCTGAAACAGGAATGTAAAAGCGTTGCCAAAAAACTGAATCTGCCCCCCTTTGTCATATTTCAAGACCCTTCGCTCGAAGACATGGCTATACTGTACCCGATTACAATCGACGAACTGAAAAACTGCCAGGGCGTAGGAGAAGGTAAGGCAAAAAAATACGGCAAACCTTTTGTTGAACTGATTAAGGCTTATGTCGATGAAAAAGAAATCGTGCGTCCGCAGGATATGATTGTGAAATCGGTAGTAAACAAATCGAGCAACAAGGTATTTATTATTCAAAGCATTGACAAAAGAATTGACTTTGCCGACATCTGTCAGGCAAGAGATATAGACATGATGTCGCTGCTTGACGAAATTGAATCGATAGTTAATTCCGGATCAAAATTAAATATCGATTATTATATAAATGAAGTTCTCGACGAAGAAAAACGGGACGATATTTTTGACTTTTTCAGAAACGAAGCCGAACTTGGAACTATGGACGAAGCAATGGAAGCGCTTGGCGACGACTATGAAGAAGAAGAAATCAGACTGGTAAGAATAAAATTTATGTCGGAAATTGCCAATTGATGAAATTTGATAAATATTTTTTAGATATTAGATATGAAAAATTCAGTATTTTTGTTAACAGTCGCTCTTCTGTGCGCCTGCAACGGACGGGAGCAAAAAACATCATCTGAAATGATTGGAAAAAAAGAAATTAAACTCGAAAGCAAACTGCTGACCCCCGAAGTCCTGTGGAACTTCGGACGACTTGGCAGCGTGCAGGTATCGCCCGACGGTAAAACGGTGGCTTATACCGTTACGTGGTACGATATTGAACAGAACAGAAGCAATTCGGAAATCCATGTCTGCGACATTGACGGCAACAACGGCAAACAGCTGACATTCACCCCCGAAAAGGAAGGTTCGCTGCAATGGAGTCCCGATGGCAAGTACATAGGTTTTGTACGAAACGGCAAAATATATGAAATCACGCCAGGCGGCGCATGGGAAAGAGAAGTGAAAACGCCCGACAGCCAGCCCGTCAACGAATTTTCGTACTCGCCCGACGGCTCAAAACTGCTGATTTCCATAGATACTCAGGTTACAAAAACGCTTGGAAAAGACGTATATGCCGACCTGCCAAAAGCCGAAGCATACATTGCCGACGACCTGATGTACCGTCACTGGGATTCGTGGAAAGACGGCACATTTTCACATCTTTACATTGCCGGATACAGCGACGGAAAACTTAGCGGCATGAAAGATATAATGAAAGACGAACCATGGGACGCGCCAATGAAACCCTTCGACGACATTTCCGAAACATCGTGGTCGCCCGACGGCAAAAAACTGGCATACTCGTGCAAAAAACTGACAGGTAAAGATTATGCAGAATCAACCGATTCCGACATTTATATATATGATCTCGAAACCGGAAAAACCTCGAACCTGACCGAAGGAATGTACGGTTACGACAAACACCCCGTATATTCGCCCGACGGAACAAAATTGGCGTGGCTAAGCATGGAACGCGCAGGATTTGAAGCCGACAAAGAACGCATCTTTATATACGATTTCGCTGCCGGAAACATGAGCGACCATTCGCAGAATTTCGACGCCAGCCCTTCAAGTCTCGTATGGAACAGAGACAGCCAGTCGATGTATCTTACAGCCTGTTTCGACGAAACATACAGAGTGTTTAAAATGGAACTGTCGGACAAAACAAAATTTACACAGATAAGCAAAGACGGATACTTCGACTTTCAAAACGTTCAGCTGACCGCCGGTAACGACCTTGTAACAGTGCGTTCGCAGATTACAAAACCGTCGGAAATATTCAGACTTGACGCTGCTACCGGCGAATCGACGGAACTGTCGTTCATCAACCGGCATATTCTTGAACAGTTAGACCTGCCCGAAATGGAATTACACTGGGTAAAAACCACCGACGACAAAAAAATGCCGGTATGGGTCATACTGCCTCCAAATATCGACAAATCGAAACAGTATCCATGTATAATGATGTGTACCGGCGGACCTCAGGGCGCAGTAAGCCAGTCGTTCAGCTACCGCTGGAATTATGCTTTGATGGCGTCGAAAGGTTATGCCGTCATTTATCCCGCACGGCGCGGCGTCAGCGGCTACGGACAGGAATGGTGCGACGCTGTCAGCAAAGATCATGGCGGACAGCCTGAACGCGATTTGCTTTCGGCGGCAGACTATATCGCCCGACAGTCGTGGATTGACTCCAGCCGGCTTGCCGCTGTTGGCGCAAGTTACGGAGGCTATTCTGTATATTGGCTTGCGGGCAATCACAACAAACGGTTCAAGACATTCATTGCACACTGCGGAATTTTCTGGATGGAAACAATGTACTACACAACGGAAGAACTGTTTTTTGAAAACTGGGAAACCGGCGGCTCGTTCCTTGACAAAAACAATAAATATGTCGAAAAAATTTATTCCCAGTCGCCCATAAAATTTATCGACAGATGGGATACTCCGATACTTATATTTCACGGCGAAAACGATTTCCGCGTTCCATACACGCAATCGCTGGCTGCATTCAATGCTGCACGCATGATGAATGTGCCAGCCCGTCTGGTCGTATTCCCGAAAGCAAGTCACTGGGTACTTCGTCCACAAGATGCTATTTTATGGCAAAGAGAATTTTTTGCATGGCTCGAAAAATATTTAGGAATATGAAAGCAGGGGCGCGATAATAAATCGCGCCCAGTTAGTAATGGACGCAATTTATCGCATCTCTGCAAAGGTTAAATACATGCGGTTGTAAAACTATTGGCTTTCAGTCAATTGATACGTCGATAAATTTGCATAAACTCTGTTTTGTATCTGTTACAGAGTTTAAAAACTTTTGTACATGCTGTTTAAAATCCTTTATAAAGTCAATCCACAGTATTCAGTTTCATTTAATAGCGTTTATGTAAATTTATTTGAGTATGTACTGGCTGAAAGCCAGATATATGCTTTCCAATATCATATTTAAATTTACATTAACTCTAATTTCAATGCCCAAAAATTTGTAGCGTACAAATCAGGAAATGTTATTAAAATTTCAATAAAAGTTATTAACTTTGCGCCGGATTTTATTATGGTTTTATCATGAAAAGAGTATTTATTTTTTTAGTTTTGATATGTTTTTCTGAATTGTTGACGTCTTGCGTTACATCGAAAAAATATAATGATTTAAAATTCAGATATGACAGGCTGACAGACAGTTACGATAATTTAAATGTAAAATCAAACGAACAGACAGCCAAACTTGCTCAGTATGAGAAAGATATTAACGATTTAAACGGCGAAATAAAATCGCTGAAAGATGAAAACAAATCGCTGAAAAAACAGTATGAAGATTCCCAAACTCTGCAAAAAAGCATGACCAGCGCTTCGCAAAAAGAAATGCAGGATTTGTTGAAAAAGATACAGCAAAACGAAGAATCTCTGCAACAGAAAGAAGACGAACTGAGAGAAAAAAACAAAAAATATGTAGAACTTCAGGAAGCAATGGAAAAACAGGCTGCCGCTCTGAATCAGTTAAAGAAAAAAGTTGCCGACGCTCTGATGGGTTTTGAAGGAAAGGGATTGACTGTCAAGCAAAAAAACGGCAAGGTATATGTATCCGTAGATGAAAAACTGCTCTTCAAATCAGGAAAATGGGACATCGAAAAGCCCGGATTGCAGGCTCTGGCTGAAATCAGAAAAGTGTTGGAGCAAAATCCCGATATTAATATTATGGTAGAAGGACACACCGATAACGTAAAATATTCTGGAACAGGCGCTTTGACCGACAACTGGGATTTGAGCGTAAAACGTGCAACTACCGTAGTCCGTACTCTGCTGATAAACAAATCAATCGACCCGTCGAGAATAACTGCCGCCGGTCGCGGCGAATTTGTCCCGATTGAACCGAATGACACAAACGAAGGAAAACAGAAAAACAGAAGAACGGAAATAATTCTTACCCCCAAAATTTCAGAATTGATGGACATTATAGAATCAACTCAAACTCCATAACAATGAGGCGAGTACCCAAAATTTTCAGAAACAAATATTGTGCCATTCTGATAATATTTGCCATTTGGATTGTTTTTTTCGACGAAGCCAGTATCATGCAGTGGCTACGGCAGAGAGCCGTCAACAGAAAAATCGAAAAAAAGATAGAACTGTATAAAAAAAATACGCAGGAACTCGAAAAACGGATTGAAACGTTTGAAACTTGCAGAGACAGCGTCGAAAAATATGCGCGGGAACATTACTGCATGAAATTTGAAAACGAAGATGTTTTTATTTTTGAGTAAACGATAAATATGGAAGCATTTTCGATTTTTGATATTATTGTACTGATTTCCCTGTTTTTGGCAGCCGTTTTTGGCTATATCAGAGGAATGGTCTGTCAGCTGATTGGCTTGATTGGAATAATTGCCGGAACATACGTCGCCTGCAAACTTGCATTAATGTTTACAGACTGGTGGCGCAAATATTTTAACGTTGACGAAGGATCAACAAAAATCATCGTTTTTATAATTATGTTTGCAATAATTGCTCTCACAGTATATTTTATCACATTCCGACTTTCAAAAATACTGGACAAATTGCTGAAATCGGCAATGCTGAACTGGATAAACCGACTTTTGGGAATGATTTTTGGAATACTGAAAACAGTAGTGATTTTCAGTATTTTAGCATACGCAATCCATTCTTTGAAACTCACAGGCGTCGATATTCTGAATAAGGATTTGAAAAAATCGGCAACATACGGCAAACTTGTTTATGCGGCAGATTTCGTTTTTCCATACATGGTAAAACTGTCGCAAAACGCAAAACCGGTAAAAAAAGACTTAAACACATACTTTGAGACGGCAATACCGTCAAATTTTGTGCATAAAAAAAATTTTTTTTTCAAATTCTGTAACCTGAAATGATTTTATTTATTGCTGATTATAAAACAGTTATGCGTCCAAAAAAAATAAATACGCAAAAAATTTTGATTTTAATGCTGTTCATTTCAAAAAATAGTATTAAAATTGCATCATAATTTTTTTATTAAAGATGGTATTATAAAGTTTTTATCTTAAATACAAATGAAAACTAACATGAATTTTCATAAATTTTACGACAAAGGTCGTACTGGCGAACAGCAAGTTAGAGGAAAATCGCCATTGAAGGAAAAAAGGTCAAAACGTTCTGACTATGATGAATTTGACGAATTAAGTATCTATCGAAACGGAAAATTGACAACCGGCAGTTATTATCTCGACAACACCGACAAAGATGAGGACTGGGACGACGACGATGAGAACTGGGACGATGATGATGAGGACTGGGACGACGATGATGAGGACTGGGACGATGATGACAGTGAGGACTGGGACGATGATGACAGTGAAGACTGGGACGATGACGACAGTGAAGACTGGGACGACGATGACAGTGAAGACTGGGACGATGACGACAGTGAAGATGAAGAAAACCGTAATGACGACAGATAAAAAACAGTAACATAACAGGTTATCTTTCGACAGAACTGTCTTACAGAACATTTGTTGCAAAATGCTGTAAATGTGTTTTTAAGACAGTTCTGTCTGGTTTTGTATCATATAAAAAACTGATATATCCGGTAAATCGTCAAAAAAATGGGAAAAAATAAACTGATGAAATTCGCCGAAAATAAAAACTTTCCGCATGTTTTTCAACCCGAAAATAACTTTTGCGAATATAAAGGTTTGTGGAAAAACAGGTTCGGCAATTTAAATCCTTTAATTCTTGAACTTGGCTGCGGCAAAGGAGAATACACGGTTGCACTGTCAAAAAAATATCCTCAAAAAAATTTTTTGGGCATTGACGTCAAAGGCGCCAGAATATGGCGCGGAGCAAAAACAGTTGAGGAAGAGAAAATTCCGAATGCTGCATTTCTAAGAACGCGCATCGAATTTATAGTTGATTTTTTTGATGCCGACGAAGTTGAAGAAATCTGGATAACTTTTCCTGATCCGCAAATCAATAAACCGCGAAAACGGCTTACCGCTCCTGAGTTTATAGAACGGTATCGTCAGTTTTTGAAACAGGACGGTATCATTCATCTGAAAACCGACAGCCGGATATTGCACGATTATACTTTGTCTGTTATCAATAAAAATAATTTCACATTACTTGATGCGTTTACAGATATATACGCTCAGTGTCCCGACAATGAATTTCTGAAAATAAAAACGTTTTACGAAATGCGGTTTGCTGCGCAGGGCATTCCTGTTACATATCTGAAATTTAAAATCAGTTAAAGCGTGAAAAATAAATAATATGGACATAACAGTAACTCATAGGTTGAAAAATTTGCTGTTGAGGCAAATGTATCAACAAAAAAGGATATTTTCGCAAGCAAAAAAAATCATAACGGTAGCATATTTGTTGACATGAATATCCTGAATGACAAATTTCTGTCAATTACAATTCTCAAAACCTTTATCTGTTTGTCATAACTCAGACAAAAAAAATATCTGTATTTTAATGTTATATTTTGTTAATTATCAATATATTATAACCTTATTCGCCTGTTTGGAGCAGTCATTGATACAACGTTTTTCGTGTTTTTTGCATCGAACATATATTGGATTGATAAAAATTGATTAATTTTGTCGAAACTTTATAATATGTTTGGATTAAGAAATAAACAATATAGAATAAATGAATAACAACGATTATTGTATAATAATGGCAGGCGGAATCGGAAGCAGATTCTGGCCAATGAGCAGAACAAAAAAACCAAAACAGTTTCTTGATATTCTGGGTACCGGTAAAACATTTATACGTCAGACTTTTGAACGGTTTGCAAGAATTATTCCCGTTCAGAACTTTCTCGTCGTTACGGGAGAAATTTACAAAGAACTGGTACTTAAAGAAATACCTGAACTGAACGAAAGTCAGGTTCTGTGCGAGCCAATGCGTCGCAACACTGCTCCATGTATAGTTTACGCAACTTGCAAACTTCTGAAAATCAATCCACAGGCAAGGGTTGTCGTTACTCCGTCCGACCACTTTATTTTCAACGAAAACAAGTTTCTTGAAGTAATGCTCAACGGATTGGCTTATGCTGGCGACAACAACGCTCTGGTTACAGTTGGGCTGAAACCGTCGAGACCCGAAACCGGATACGGATATATTCAGGTCGAAAAGGAAGACGCTCCCGAATGTCAGGATTCTGTGTGCAAGGTCAAAACTTTTACTGAGAAGCCAGATATAGAAACCGCAAGAATATTTTTTAAAAGCGGCGAATTTTACTGGAACTCCGGAATTTTTATCTGGAGTCTTGACGCTATAAGAAAAGCGCTGGCGCGGCATTTACCTGATGTTACGGAAATTTTTGCAGCAGGAAACGATTATTACAATACAGACAGGGAAGAAAGTTTTATTTTCGACGCTTACAGCCAGTGCAAAAGTATTTCCATTGATTATGGATTGATGGAAAAAGCTGAAAATGTTTACGTTTTTGCCGCCGATTTTGGATGGTCTGACGTCGGAACATGGAATTCGCTTTATATCCAGATGTCGAAAGACGAAAACAGTAATGCTCTGAAAAGCAGTAATGTATATTTATCGGAAGTATCGAACAGCATGATAGATTCTGCAAATCCGAATAAACTGCTTGTAGTAAAAGGACTGGAAAATTATCTCATTGTTGACACCGAAGACGTTTTGATGATTTGTCCCCGAAACGACGAAGAATCGATAAAGCAAACGGTTTCAGACGTTCTGGCAGATAAGGGCAAGGATTTTATTTAGAGCAGATGATTATTTAATACGCAAATGTATGTCAGACGTTTTTTAACGCTTTTATTACTGTTTGTTTCTGGCTCGGTCGAGGCAAAAACTGTATCTTTTTTACAGTGCGATACTGTTGTTTTACCCGGAATTTACGTTTACGCATGGAAAAATAAAAAAGATTTCAACAGGTTTAAACGTACAGTTTACAATTTGAAAAAAGTGTATCCATATACGCAAATTGCGAAAAAAAAACTGGCAGAACTCGACAGAAAATATCAGTCCATACCGTCGAAAAAAGAACGGAAAGCATTTGCAAAACAGACAGAAAAAGAGCTGTTTGCGGAGTTTGACGCGCCTTTGCGCGATTTAACCGTTTCGCAGGGTAAAATGCTGATAAAACTGATTGACAGAGAAACAGGAAAAACATCGTATTCGGTATTGAAAGAGTTTCGTGGAGGATTTTCCGCACTGTTCTGGCAAAGTATTGCAGTAGTGTTCGGACACAATCTTAAAGCAAAATACGATGGCGACAGCGATAAAATTCTCGAAGAACTTGTACAGATGTGCGAACACGGAACTTTTGAAGATTTGTATTACAGCCTGTTCCCTAAATAAACATGTAAAAAAATAAATCAATAACCGAAACCGTATGACAAATATTTTTCAAATCATTATGATAGCTCATTACCTGATTGCGGTGGCAATTTCGGTAATAATGATTCACAATCACACCAAACGCGACCCGACCCGTACAACAATGTGGATTGTTGTACTTTATTTTTTGCCGGTAGCAGGACCTGTTCTCTATGTATTTTTCGGACAGAATTATCGGAAAACAAAGATATTCAGCAGAAAAGCGCTGAAAGATTTCAAATATACCGACAGGCTTACACGTCAGCAAGTCCGCAAACTGCACGCAAGTAAAATATTTGAAGATTATCCCGAACAGAATGAATTTAAACATATTATGACTTTACTGTTGAACAACAGCAAAGCGCTGATTTCGGAATACAACAGTATTGAAACGTACCATACCGGCGAAAAAACCTTTGCGGCGGTCAAGGAAGCTCTGCTTTCGGCGAAAGACCATATTCATATCGAATTTTATATCATAGAAGACGACAAAATAGGCAACGAAATAAGAAAAATTCTGGTACGCAAAGCCGAAGAAGGCGTTGACGTCAGGGTAATATACGACGATGTTGGCAGCTGGAGTCTGTCGAAACGATATACGGGAAGCATAAAAAAAGCTGGCGGAAAGATTTTTCCGTTCATGAAAGTCCGTTTTCCGTTTCTGTCCAGCAAACTTAATTACAGAAACCATCGCAAAATTTTGGTTGTCGATGGCAAGGTTGCTTTTATGGGTGGAATAAATATCGCCGACAGATACATCGACGGCGGAAGATTCGGCTACTGGGCTGATACCCATTTAAAAATCGAAGGCGAAGCGGTTTTTTCTCTTCAAATAATTTTTCTGGTGGACTGGTATTTTGTGTCGAAAGAAATTTTACTCAGAAAACGTCAAAAATATTTTCCCGAACAAATATTTTTGTCATACAAACGAACCCCCGTACAGATTGTCGCCTCAGGTCCCGACAGCGACTGGGCAAGCATAATGCAGGCATATTTTTCGATTATCAACAGCGCCCAGAAACACATATATATTTCAACTCCCTATTTTACGCCCAACGAAAGTATTCTCACGGCAATAAAAACCGCCTCGCTTAGCGGAACGGACGTAAGGCTGATGCTGCCCGAAAAAAGCGATTCGCGTATCGTATATCAAAGCACTCTGTCGTTTCTTGACGAACTGATGGAAGCCGGCGTAAAAGTGTATCTTTACAGCAAGGGATTTAATCATTCAAAATATATCACTGTTGACGGACATATAGCAGCTGTCGGTTCTGCAAATATTGACATGCGAAGCTTTGAACACAACTTTGAGGTTACATCAATTATATATGACGAAAATTTCACCCGCCGTCTCGAAAAAACATTTCATATAGACATTCAGAACAACAGCAAACTTGTCAATATTGAGAAATGGCAAAACCGTCCTGTTTACAAGCGCATTGTCGAAGGAACGGCGAGGCTGCTGACCCCTTTGCTGTAATTTTGCACTTTGAAATTTTCGCAGGTCAACGGCTCGCGGTTATGAAAATTGTGGTTTTCCTTTGAATCCAGTACAGTGGTAAATAAAATGGTGCATTTTCTTGTTTTACAAATATTTTACTACCTTTGCCAAGATTTTGAACAGTCAAAATTTTTATAAAGTATTGTATGAAAATATCTTATAACTGGCTAAAAAATTACCTGACTCAATGCGGCACGCCTGAAGTGGTCGCAAATATATTAACTTCCACAGGTCTTGAAGTGGAATCGGTCGAGCGTATCGAAAGCGTTAAGGGTGGATTGAACGGCGTTGTTGTCGGCGAAGTTTTATCGTGCGAAAAACATCCCGACGCCGACAAACTTAAAGTAACGACGGTCGATATTGGCGCTGACAAACCGCTGCAAATCGTGTGCGGCGCTCCGAATGTATCTAAGGGACAAAAAGTTGCGGTTGCCACGACAGGAACGACTCTGTATTTTTCGTCAGGCGATGAAGTGAAAATAAAAAAATCAAAAATACGGGGAGTAGAATCGTTTGGAATGATATGCGCCGAAGATGAACTCGGTATCGGAAATTCTCACGAAGGAATAATGGTACTTGACGGCGAAGCCATTCCGGGCGTCAGCCTCAAAGAAATACTGCAACTCGAAGACGATTATGTTTTTGAAATCGGACTTACGCCCAACAGAATCGACGCGGCTTCGCACTACGGTACGGCTCGCGATTTGTCGGCATTTTTCAGAACAAAGGCTGTGCTGCCAGACGTATCTGCCTTTATGATTGATAATTATGAGAATCCGTTTGAGGTTTCTGTCGAAGATACGGACAGATGTTTCAGATATTCAGGAATTACAGTCTCGAATCTCAAAGTAAAACCCTCGCCCGAATGGTTGCAAAAATGTTTGAAAGCCATAGGAATCAAGCCAAAAAACAATGTGGTGGACGTAACAAATTTCGTTCTCCACGAACTGGGACAGCCTTTACATGCTTTCGACGCCGACAAAGTTGACGGACGCAAAATAAATGTTCGCGTCTGCGACGAAGGTTGCGAATTTAAAACTCTTGACG
This sequence comes from Prevotellaceae bacterium, assembly GCA_031257315.1. Lineage (GTDB taxonomy): Bacteria > Bacteroidota > Bacteroidia > Bacteroidales > UBA932 > JAIRLF01. The sequence continues at coordinate 30,310 of JAIROW010000187.1, read as the reverse complement.
GAGAAATCCGTAAATTAAAATCATCTGATTTAATGATTTGCGATCAGTCGAAACCGATGTGTATTGCCGGAGTTTTTGGCGGACTTGATTCGGGAGTTACTGATGAAACAACCAGCGTTTTTATAGAATCTGCCTGTTTCAATCCTGAATCAATTCGTAAAACTTCGCGGTTTCACGGTCTGTTCACTGATTCTTCATTTCGTTTCGAGCGCGGAACAGATCCGAATATGACTGTTTATGCACTGAAACGCGCAGCCCTGTTAATCAAAGAACTTGGAGAAGGCGAAATTTCGTCAGACATTATTGATATTTATCCGCAAGTAATTGAGCCTGCCGAGATAAAACTGTCATACAACAATATATACAGAATCATTGGAAAAAATATTCCTGCCGACGAAATCCAAAGCATAGTCGAAGCTCTGGAAATGAAGATAATCGACAGAAATGAAGACGGTTTTACAGTTCTGTCTCCAACCTATCGCGTTGACGTACAGCGAGAAATTGACGTGATAGAAGATATTTTACGTATCTACGGATATAACAGTATAGAAATTCCAAATATAGTTCATTCAACGCTCAGCTATGTTCGCAAACCCGATAAAGACAAGTTAATCAACAGTATATCGGATTTTCTTACGGCAAACGGTTTCAGAGAAATAATGTCAAATTCGCTCACAAAATCAGGATACTACGAAAGCCTTGAAACATATAAACCGGAAAACTGCGTTAAAATTCTCAACCCTCTGAGCAACGAATTGAATGTTATGCGACAGACTTTGCTGTTCGGCGGACTGGAAGCGATTGCCGGAAACATAAATCATAAAAAATCAGACCTTAAATTTTATGAAACGGGAAACGTTTATGAATACAGAGAAACGCAATCGCCTGACAGACTGAATAATTACAGAGAAGAAACCAAAATTGCACTGTTTATAACCGGAAACGAAAATTCGCCGTCGTGGAACAAAAAAGCGGAATTATCCAACTTTTTTACTCTTAAAACGCATGTTGAAAAAATATTGCTGCGTTTTGGCGTTGCAGTTCATAATTTAAGCATTGGCGACGTGCCGAAAGATATTTTTGCCGACGGAATGAGTTTGAGCGTACCGAAAGGAAAGCCGGTACTTAACATGGGAATTGTGTCGAAAAATTTGCGTAAAAATTTAGACGTCAATCAAGATGTATTTTTTGCCGAAATCAGTTTTCCGGCTTTGATGAACTTTGTTAGACAAAATAAAACAAATTTCAGAGAACTTGCACGTTTTCCGGAAGTCCGCAGAGACCTTGCTCTTGTGATTGATAAAAATGTCAGTTTTTCGGTTTTGCGCGACATTGCTTTCCGCACCGAGAGAAAACTTTTAAAAGGCGTTGGTCTGTTTGATATTTACGAAGGAGACAAACTTGCTCCTGACAAAAAACAGTACGCTTTGAGTTTTACAATCCGCGACGAAGAAAAAACATTGACAGACAGCAGTGTAGAGCAGATAATGAATAACCTGTTGAAAGCGTTTGAAAAAGAAACGGGAGCGGTTTTAAGGTGAAATTTGTATCATATTTTTATTATAATAAAAGTCGAAAATGGGAAATATTGTAGCTATTGTAGGTCGTCCAAATGTTGGAAAATCAACACTGTTCAACCGTTTGACAGGAATGCGCCAATCTATTGTAGATGAGACTGCCGGAGTTACGCGCGACAGAATCTATGGAAAATCGGACTGGAACGGCAAGGAATTTTCGGTGATTGATACGGGAGGATACGCCATAAATACAGAGGATATTTTTGAAACCGAAATCCGAAAACAGGTTCTTATCGCTATCGAAGAAGCTGATATTATTCTGTTTATGGTGGACGTTACCTGCGGAATTACCGATTTCGACGATGAAATTGCAAACATTTTGCGACGTTCCGGCAAAAAAGTTTTTCTTGTTTCAAACAAGGTTGACAATTCAAACAGACTGTTCGACGCAGCCCAGTTTTATTCGCTGGGACTTGGAGACCCGTGGAGTATTTCGTCTATCAACGGAAGCGGTACGGGCGAATTGTTAGACGCAATTGTTGCCGATTTTTCAAATAATACTGAAAATCAGGAAGAAAATATTCCGAACATTGCCGTTGTCGGCAAACCGAATGTCGGCAAATCTTCTCTGACTAATGCCTTGCTTGGCGAAGACAGAAATATTGTAACCGATATTGCTGGAACTACGCGCGACAGCATAACTGTGAGATACAGCAAATTTGGTTTTGAGTTTAATTTGATTGATACCGCCGGACTGCGAAAAAAAACAAAAGTAACCGACAATCTCGAATTTTATTCGGGAATGAGAGCAATCAGAGCAATCGAATATTCAGACGTTTGCGTATTAATGATCGACGCAACTTCCGGCGTTGAAACTCAGGATATGAGCATATTCAGACTTGTTGAAAGAAACAGGAAAGGTTGTGTAATTGTAGTCAATAAATGGGATTTGATTGAAAATAAGGACAGTAACCTGATGAAAGAATATACGGAATCAATCAGAAAAAAAATCGCTCCATTCAACGATATTCCAATAATTTTCACCTCTGTAATAAATAAACAGAGAATATTTGATGTTTTGCAATCTGTTACAAGAGTGTATGAAAATCGCAGGCGAAAAATTTCAACCACAAAGATAAATGAAGTTATGCTTGAAGAAATTTTGGCGTATCCGCCTCCTGCAATAAAGGGTAAATACGTTAAAATCAAATATATAACGCAATTGCCCACGCCTTCGCCCACATTTGCATTTTTCTGCAATCTTCCGCAATACGTCAGCAGCACATACAAACGGTTTCTGGAAAATAAATTACGTAAACACTTTGAACTGACCGGAGTACCGGTGTCAATTGTATTGCGGCAAAAATAGACGTTAACGATGAAAAAAATTTGTATTTGCCTGTTATATACAGGTTTGACATTATTTGTTTCATGTATGGAAACCGGCAAACCGTTAAATTCAGCCGTCAATTTTGAAATGACGACAATTGAACAAAACAGTTCCGACCCTGATTCGACGTGCAAAATTTTGATAAAATATTTTACTCCCATCGATGCGCCTCAATATCTTAAAGATTCAATTATGAAGCATACTGGATTACTGTTTGCTTCGTGGTTTAATATTTCAAACAAATTGGATATTGAAATGTCGGTAAAAAATTTTGTCAACGAACAGGTTAAACATGTTTTTAAACTTGAAATTTTACCCAAAGACGTTTATCAGAATAATCGAATTATCTCATTTACATATAACTGGTTTTTAGACAGAGAGGGCGTGCGCAAAAATTTTGGAAAATACTGCTTTGTTCTAAACATGAAAGACGGTTCCAGAATTGTTCCCGACAATCTGACAGTCTCCGACAAACAGGAGTTTTTAAAGATGGCTGAAATTGAATTTAAAAAACAGTCAGGAATGAATCCCGATGAAAAGATGTATGAATTATACAGATTTAAAGATAATGTTTTTCAGCTGAGCGACACGTTTGCTTTTACTGCTTCGGGACTTGTATTTTACTACAATCCGGACGATATTGCACCGTATTCTGCCGGACTGATAACTTTGCTTCTTCCACGCGAAAACGTTGAGGCTTTTATGGATTTTTACAGGTAATTAATACGACGGAGGCGATGTAAAAATATGCTAAAATTTAAACAAAGCCATAATTTATGCGAATCAGGAGTAAAAAAGTCCTTTCAGTACAGCGATTTGCATAACCGCAGGCGAGCGATAGCGTTGCCTGCGGCTTAACAAGGGGTTGCAACCCCTTGTTAAAGTTTCGCCTTACAGGCAAAGATGAGAACTATTGTGCTACCGCAAACCGCGCTTTGCTTGTATGCGGTTATGAAAATTAAGTCCATTCTGGTTAAAAAAACTTTTGCAACACCTGATATTCGCATAAATAAATCTACATAATCTCTAATTGACGAATTTTTTCGAGCAGTAAAATTCTGTTACTGTTCATTAATATTGAACCGAAAGTACAGTAATGAGCTTTTTCCAGTTTTTTTGCAGCGTAAAATTCCAGTTTTTCTGTATATTTCATTCATGGAATTTGAAAGCCTGTAAAATCAGTTGACAGGTATATGTTTTGAACAGGATATGCGGATATTCGACAAAAGATATTAACTTTGTCGAAAAATAAAGTAAAAACCGTACCGGTTATATTAATAAAATTTTGAATAGTTATGTATAAAATTTTGAATAATTGTCTTTTGAGTGCATCAATTTGCTTATTGACAGCTTGCAGTTTGTCGAGCGGAAGTCTTACGGGTTATGTAAATCCGTTTTTGGGGACTGCAACTCTCTGGAATCCAGAAGATCTCGGATATGTGCGCAAAATGAAGGAACGTACCTGGGGCGCGGAAGTTTTCCCCGGAGCGTCGCTTCCCAATGCCATGGTTCAGTTAAGTCCCGTTACCAAATTCCGGAGCGGAGCAGGCTATCAGTATGAAGATACTGTTATTTACGGTTTTAGCCATACAAACAAGGGACACTGGAATCTGCTTCACATACCGCTGCTGCCAGTAACCGGCGCGATTTCACCTGACAATTACTGTTCGCGGTTCAGTCATGACAGAGAATCGGCAAAACCCGGATACTATCAGGTTTTTCTCGAAAGATACGGTATCAATGCTGAACTGACGGCGACGCTGCGCTGCGCATATCATAAATATACATATCCGGAGAATGTTGAAAAAGAATTGATTGCAGATATGAAACGCTCGAATAACAGGGTCTCCGAATGGGATATACGGAAAGCGGGAAAAAATATTTTTACGGGATTTCAAAATGCCGAAGGCAAAATGTATTTTTATGCAGTTTCAAACTGCGAAATAGATGACATAGTGCAGGTTAAAGACGGCAAACACGAAGTTTCGGCTGTTAAGTTTCGCAGCAATAAAAACGGTAAAAAAGAACAGATACTTGAACTGAAAATTGGATTTTCATTTGTAAGTATAGAAAATGCAAAAACCAATCTTGAATCAGAAATGATACACAAAACATTTACGCAGGTTTGCAGAGAAGCTGACAGTATATGGGAAAAACTCCTGTCAAAAATAGTTGTGGAGGGAAAAACAAAACGGGAAAAAACAATATTTTATTCATGTCTTTACCGTTCATTTTTATGGCCTGCTCTGCGCAGCGATATTAACGGCGATTATACAGATGCAAAAGGAAATACTGTTAACGGAGAATTTCGTTATTATACCGACCCTTCTTTCTGGGACGACTACCGTAATAAATTGATACTGTTAACAATATTGACTCCCGATGTGGCAACCGACATTATCAGGTCGATAACTGACAGAGGCGAAAAACAGGGCGGATATATGCCGACATTTTTTCACGGAGACCATGCTTCGGTTTTTGTTGCCGGCGCTTATTTGAGAGGATTAAGGGGTTTTGACCTCGCGCGAGCCTATAAACTTATGCTGAAAAATTCTATGGTTTCGGGACGTGGGGGCAGACCGTATCTCGACGAATATATTGAAAATGGATGGATTGCCGAAAAAGATACGGTCAACGTACCGACATGGGACGAATATAAGGCTGCTGTAACAAAAACGCTGGAGTATGCCTACGACGATTACGCTACCGCACTGATAGCAAAAATATTAAACGACAGCGACAGTTACGATATGTTAATGAAGCGTTCCAAAAACTACAAAAACCTGTTCGACCCCTCGACCGGATTCTGGCGCGGACGCATTGACAACGGAAACTGGATAAAGGATTTTGACCCTTATTATCCCTATTTCGCATACATGTACAGAGAAGCAAATGCGTGGCAATCACTGTTTTTCGCTCCGCATGACACGGAAGGAATGTTGGCGTTATACCCGAACATAAAAGCGGTTGAAAACAAACTTGATTCCCTGTTTTCAGAGCCATGGCGCGGATACGAGGCTCATAACATGACTGGGTTTATTGGTAACTACTGTCATGGAAATCAGCCGGATCACAGCGTGCCGTATGTTTACAGCCTTATTGGAAAACAGGAAAAAACGCAGCGCATACTCGACAGCATAATGAACCGTTTTTACGACATGGGAGTTGAAAAATTAGCCTACGCCGGCATGGACGACGCGGGAGAAATGTCGTCGTGGTATGTATTTAATGCAACAGGATTATATACATATTCTCCGGCAGACCCCGAATATATAATCTCTGTCCCCCTGTTCGACAAAGTGAAATTTACTTTTGACAATAAAACTCAGTTTACCATTACGAAAAAAGGCAATGGAAAAAAAATCACAGATATTGTCTGTGGAAACAATATTCTTAAAGGATTGTTTATAACTCATGACATGCTTTTAAACGACAAAAATTTGATTATAACAACAGAATAAAACCAAAAGATTATGAAAACAAAAGAAGAAATAGTGTTAAACTGGTTGCCGAGATACACAGGGTGCAAAGTTGACGAATTTGGAGACTATATATTGCTCTCCAATTTCAAAAAATATCTGAATCTGTTTGCCGAATGGAACGACGTAAGGATATTCGACGAAAACGCAAACATGCCGTGCGCCACAGCCGACGGAATAACCATGATCAATTTTGGCATGGGCAGCCCAAACGCGGCTATTATTATGGATTTTTTATCGGCAATTACGCCGAAAGCCGTACTTTTTCTGGGAAAATGTGGAACGCTGAAAAACAAAAACAGTCTGGGCGATTTTATACTCCCGATTGCCGCCATACGCGGCGACGGAACATCGACAGACTATCTGCCGCCCGAAGTCCCTGCATTACCAGCATTCAGCCTGCAACGAGCCGTTTCGACAACAGTCAGAGACATGGGACTGGATTACTGGACTGGAACTGTTTATACCACAAATCGGCGAGTATGGGAACATGACGAAGAGTTTAAAAAATATCTGAAACAAATCCGCTGTATTGCAATAGACATGGAAACGGCAACAATTTTTACTGTCGGTTTTGCAAATAATATCAGCACGGGAGCGCTGCTGCTGACTTCCGACATGCCGATGATTTCGAGCGGAATAAAAACCGCCGAAAGCGACAGAAAGGTAACTGAAAATTTTGTAGCTACGCACGTAAAACTCGGAATCGAATCGCTGAAACTGATAAAACGCGACGGACGTTCCATCAAACATCTGAAATTCTAAATCATATAATAAAATTTGCACAACGCCAATACTGATTTTAAATTGTAAACATAAAATATAATACAATATAATAATGCACATAGCAATTGCAGGAAATATCGGCAGCGGAAAAACAACTTTGGCAACAATGCTTTCCCGCCGCTACGAATGGGAGGTTCAGTACGACAATCCTGAATTAAACCCCTATCTTATAGATTTTTATGAAGACATGCACGAATGGTCGTTCAATTTGCAGATATTTTTTCTCGGTTTGCGGTACGAAAACATACTCGACATAAAAAAAAGTGCAAAATCCGTCATTCAGGACAGAACCATTTATGAAGACGCATGTATATTTGCTCCGGCTCTCCTTAACATGGGACTGATGTCGCAACGGGATTTTGACACATACATATCGCTGTACAACATAATGACAAGTCTGATTCCGCCGCCCGATTTGCTGATATATCTCAAAGCATCTGTTCCGACTCTGGTTAAGCAAATTCAAAAACGCGGCAGAGAATACGAAACAAACATTCGTCCCGATTATCTCCAAAGTTTAAACGAAAGATACGAAAACTGGATTGAAACATACGAAGGAAAATCGTTGTCTATTGATGTCGATGTGTATAATTTTTCAGAAAACACAGACGATTTTAACGCCATAACAGAAAAAATAGGATTATGAGTTTTCAGTTTTCAGTTGATGGAATTAATTTTGCGGTAATCAAATAATTCATAATTCATATTTTGCGTTTTGAAGGAAAATATGTAACTTTGCGCAATATTTTTATGATTTAGAAATGGAATTGGTATTGAATAACAGGGTTTTATATAAAAAAATATCGCAGTCTGTCATGCGTCTCGCCATATTTTTACACGCGACGATATTTGTTGCGGTACTGGCTGTTTCGGCAGAAGCTCAGGAGCTAAGATGCAATGTTACAGTAAATTCATCAAAAATTCAGGGTACAAACAAAAGCATATTTACAACACTGCAAACTTCCCTTAACGAATTTATGAACGGAACAAGATGGACGGACAATGCTTTTTCGGAAGTCGAACGTATCGACTGTTCGTTTTATATAACTGTAAACGAAGCAAACGGTTCCAGATATTCGGGAACATTGCAGATTCAGGCGCACAGACCTGTATATGCTTCTTCATATCAGACAATTACGCTAAATCATTTAGACGACGATTTCAGTTTTGAATATATCGAATTTGACCGTCTGGATTTTGATTTACGCTCGTTTAAATCGAATCTTACTTCGGTGATGGCTTTTTATGCCTATCTGATTTTGGGTATCGATTACGATACATTCTCGCTTAAAGGCGGTTCAGAATATTTTGAAAACGCTCATACAATTGTCTCTTACGCTCAAAAAGAAGGGTATTCGGGCTGGAATCCCTACGAAAATGCAAACCGGAAAAACAGATACTGGATTGCAGAAAATATTTTAAGCAACCTGTTCGTTCCCGAACGCAACGCATATTATAAATATCACCGCATGGGGCTGGACAGATTAACCGACAATTCGTCAGAAGGCAGAAAACAGATAACGCAGGCTTTGACAGACCTGAAACGCACATTTGAAAGTCAGTCGGAAGTATCGGCTGTTTATCTGAAAATGTTTTTCGACGCAAAAGCCGACGAGCTGATCAATATCTTTGCCGAAGCGCCGCAGCAGGAAACCGAAGAAGCATACAACATTCTGAAAGCAGTCGATTCGTTCAACCCCAACAAGTATATGAAACTTAATGGCGCACAGCGTAAAAATTCGTTTCCGACACTGTAAAAACCAACTGTTCGCGCAAATAATAAAAAATGAATTTAAAAACGATTAAATAAAATTAAAACACTGTTTAGAGATATGAAAACATCTTACAAATCAATAGTTGCACTAATAGCAGGACTGTTGCTGATTTCGTGCAGCAGAAAAGAAGCGTCGTTTTACGGATCGCAGTATGCAATTGTCAAACAGGGACAAAACAGTAAATATTTCCTCGCCGACGAGGGACTCTACCTGTACCCGAAAGGCGACGTCTGGGATAGCAAATGGGGAACAGACGGCGACAGAGTTTTCGTCGCTTTTTATTATAACCCATATTCGGTAAGCGAAACCAGTACAGGCGTGTATGTTGACGTCTCAAATGTCATACCGATACCTACTCAGGAACAGGCTCTTCCATCAAGCGTAGATACCGTCGGTACAAGTAATTTTTTGGATTATACTTCAGGTTCTGACAAATACAGCGTCAATTCGTGGGTTGTACAAAACTATTTGACTTCTCATTTTTTTATCAGATATTCAGACAAGAACTCGTATCATAATTTCGGTTTTATCGAAGAACCGTCGCTTCACAGGCACGATACGCTTTTTTTGCGATTGTGGCACAATACGACCGAAACCGGCAAAAATAATGTTGCAGATGCGCTTGTCTCTTTAAAATTAGACGCTTACCAAGATTATTTATATGCAGATTCTACAATTATTTCGATAACATACAAAGCAGTAAACTCAATTGGAAGCGAATCGGAAAAAACTTCGTATGCAGTATATAAAAGACGTAATGACAATCCTTTCGGATGGTAACTGTCGGTAATTTTAATCGGTAAACAGTTCGATATGAGAAAAAACGACATCCTTGAATTTTATCGCCGCACAGCGCGGCAGCGCGAACGCTGGAACAGGCGAAACCGGTATTATCACCGGCTGATTGAAAAGTACTGCTCGTTTATTATACCGCAGGGCAGTCGCGTACTGGAAATCGGTTGCGGTTCGGGCGACTTGCTGAACGCCGTCAAACCTTCTTACGGCGTTGGCATTGATTTTGCGCCGGAGGCAATTGAAATTGCAAAGCAAAAATACGCTCATCTTCATTTTTACGTTGACGATATAGAAAACACAAAGCTGACAGAAACTTTCGATTACATTATTATAAGCGATACGCTGGGCTGCCTGTGGGACGCGCAGGCTGCCATACATAATGTGCGCAGATGTTGCCATTCGCAGACGCGGATTGTCATTTCTCAGTATAATTTTCTGTGGGAGCCGGCAGTTAAAATTCTGGAATTTTTAAGATTAAAACAAAAATTGCCCAATGCCAGCTGGTTTTCCAATCAAGATGTTATCAATCTGCTTGAACTGGAAGATTTTCAGATAATTAAAACTGAACGGAAAATACTTTTTCCGCTTAATATTCCACTGTTAAACACTTTTTTCAACGGATTTACAGCCAGTTTGCCGATATTGAACCGGCTTTGTCTGGTAAATCTGACAGTTGCGCGGCTTTTATCGGAAAAAAATGCGCAGGCAAGCGTTTCCATTATCGTACCCGCACGAAATGAACGCGGCAACATTGAAAATGCCGTAAAACGGACGCCGGTGTTCGGAACGTCGCAGGAATTTATTTTCATCGAAGGCAATTCGTCCGACGGTACATGGGAAGAAATGGAGCGCGTAAAAGCCGCATATCCTGAGAAAAATATTAAACTTATGCAACAAACAGGCAGGGGAAAAGGCAACGCCGTGCGCGAAGCTTTCGACGCTGCAACGGGCGATATTCTGATGATTCTCGACGCAGACCTGACCGTGGCGCCGGAAGAACTTCCCAAATTCTACGACGCTTTGTGCCGCAACAAGGGCGAATTTATCAACGGCTGCCGGCTGGTTTACCCGATGGACAAAAACGCCATGCGGTTTTTGAACCTGCTCGGCAACAAATTTTTCGGACTGTTTTTTTCATATTTGTTAAGCCAGCCGTTGAAAGATACGCTTTGCGGAACAAAAGCGCTGTTTCGCAAAGATTATGCAACAATCAAGGCTAACCGCGCATATTTCGGCGATTTCGACCCGTTTGGCGATTTCGATTTACTGTTCGGCGCAGCAAAGCAGAATTTGAAATTAACCGAAGTTATTATCCGTTACAGAGACCGCGAATACGGAACGACGCAAATCAGCCGCTTCAAACATGGAATTTTACTGTTTAAAATGAGTTTTTTTGCAGCAAGAAAAATAAAATTTATATGATAATCGAAAACGAAGCAATATTTATACAAATAACATGAAGAAAAATCTGATTAATCACGAAATCGCTCACGGCGAAAAAATCAGTCATGACGCGGAAAAAATATGGGGATGGAGTAGCGTTGCCGGACAGAAAAGAGCTGAACGTCGTGCAAAATATTTCATTGACCTTGGAGAAATCAATCGCGACAGCGCGATACTTGAAATAGGCTGCGGTACAGGAATTTTCACCCAAAAGATATATTCGGCAACCAGCGCCGATATTACTGCCGTTGACGTATCTCCTGCATTGCTGGAGCAAGCCAGAACAAAGATGCCCGACGTAAAATTTCTTGAAGAAGACGCCATGTCGCTATCGTTTGAAGACAATACTTTCGACGTAGTATATGGCAGTTCCGTGCTGCATCATCTTGATATGCCGACGGCTTTATCGGAATTTTACAGAGTGCTTCGTTCGACGGCTAACAGAGGAAAGCCCGGCAAGTTGATTTTTGCAGAGCCTAATATGCTTAACCCGCAAATATTTATACAAAAAAACGTGCCGTGTATCAAACGGTGGATGGGTGATTCTCCCGATGAAACCGCTATCATCCGGTTTTCCATGACAAAATTATTGCAGAAAACAGGTTATAAAAACGTGCGTGTGTTTCCTTACGATTTTTTACATCCGGCAATTCCTCATTCGTTAACCGGCATATTTTCAGCAATAGGACAAACAATAGAAAAAATACCGCTGTTAAAGGAAATCGCAGGCTCCGTAATCATATATGCAGAAAAACAATAAAACTCATAAACAATGAAACATCATACGGCATCAATCAAGAGTAAAAAAAGAAGTAAGGACACGACAATTACGGTTACCCTGTTAGACAAAATGGACATGTATTTTCAGAAAAACGAAAAGATTTGTTTCTGGATAATTTTTGGAGTTACGGCGCTCGTTTCCATGCTGTTATACGACCCCAGAGTCAGCCTTGGAGGAGACGATTCGGAATATATTTTAGCGGCAAACAGATTTTTACAGGATTTTCACTTCCCCGGAGCGCAGGCAATGCTGTATAAAATAGCGCTGTCGCCGGTCGCATATTTTTTCGGACTGTCGCTTTTTCCGCTGAAAATGTTTTCCATGCTGTCAATACTTGGATTTATGTATTTTACATTCAGAGTATTTCGCGGAAAAATTCCCGCTTCGATTTTGATGCCGGTTCTTGCGCTTGTATCCATTAATTCGTATGTGCTGTATTATGCAAGCCAGACTTATTCCGAAGCGTTTTTTATGTTTATGCTGTCGCTTTTTTTCCTTGTATTTTTCCGTTTTATTAAAAATGAAAACAATGAACACTCAGGATTAAGTAAGGAAATTAAAATATTGCTGTGTCTGGCGCTTTCGGCGCTGAGCGTTGCACTAACCCGTCTCGTCGGGTTTTCCATAGCCATTGGAATAGTCGGATATTTTCTGTTTTACGGGCAGTGGCGAAAAATAGCTGTCTTCCTCGCCTGCTATGTCGCCGTATTTGCAGTTTATTCTTTACTGAAAGACTTTGCATGGGGAAACAACGAGTTACAGTTTTCGGGACAGGGAAACATTTTACTGAACAAAGACCCCTACAAGGCAGAAGAAGGCAGAGAAACTATCGCAGGTTTTATAGTTCGTTTCTGGCAAAATTCCAATCAGTACATTTCAAACGGATTATTCAGAATAACAGGATTTAAATTGAACATTGGAGAAAATAACACTTTAAGGATGCTTCTCGTTTATTTCGGCGCTGTTGCAGGTTTATGTTTTTCGTTCAAACGAAACAGATATTTATTTGCAACAATAATTGTTGCCGGAGCTTTTCTCTCCGTATCATTTATTGTACTGCAAGTGTTTTGGAATCAGGAACGGTTGATTATTCCTGCTTATCCATTTATTTTAATGAGCATTTTTGCATGTATTTATTATTTTCTGTTAAAAAAACGTTCCTTACAGTTTATTTACCCTGCTGTTATCGGGATATTATTAATTACAGGATTGAACAGTACGGTAAAAGCGATTTCCGAAGCCCGAAAATTGACCAACCGGTACAGCGGGCTTACTCCCGACTGGACAAACTATCTGAAAGCAAGCGAATGGGCTGGCAAAAATTTGAACAGCGACGAATTGGTTGCCTGTCGAAAACACTCAATATCAACGATTTATGGCAATGGCAAACGTTTTCACGGTATCTATTCGGTAAATGGAGGCAATATTGACGCTTTTATGCACAGATGGACAGCAGCCCCTGACAGCTATGTCGCTGTTTCAATAAATGACCAAACCAAAAAACATCTGGATTTTTTGCGAAAACATTATTATGCCCGCTTAAACATAGGCGAACAGTCGTTATGGGTGTTGAATCGTTCTGAAAATCTGGACAGTACACTTTATCGAACAAAAATACAGCCTCTTACTTTACCGAAAGTGCAGGAATTAAATGCAAAAAACAATAATAATTTCGGAGTATTTTATGCAGACTCCTTACTTAATCAGTTGAAACAGGTTGGAGTTACTCACATTTTGACAGCCAATTTGCGTTTAAATCCCAAACAGAAAAACGATAGAACAGTAAACACCGTCGAGCGCTATCTATATTATATTATGGAAAAATATCCGAACATAATATTGCAGGAGGTTCATAAGGAAGGAGCTGACGAAAACGAACCGGCGCAAATATTAAAAATAAACTGGTCGGTTTTCGACAAATAAAAAAAATGGAAAAGAGAAAATGCGGAAATGCGGTTTTGATGTGATAATAAATTATGTGAAATATTTATTTAAATTTTACACTTTTTACGAAAATATAAAAACATGGAAATATTATTTAAAAAACAGACATATTTCCATGTTTCCATATTATTTATTTTTTTTCATTTTTTTACAGTTTCACTGTTCCACTGTTAACGCTCAATCTTACAAATATATAGATTCGATTATGCGAATTTTCCCCGACAAACAGGCAAAATCGGTGGAAGATATTGCAAATTATATTATGAAAAAATTTTCGTCAAACAGTGCAAAACTCAGAGCTGCATACAGTTGGACTGCCCAGCATATTTCTTACGATATAGACGAACTGAATAACAGAACTACCTATAAAAACGAAAACGAACTGATAGAAAGAACGTTAAGAACACGTAAATCTGTCTGTTCGGGATATACAAAAACGTTTAAAGCCATTGCAGAAAAACTTGGACTTAATGTGCAGGAAATCAGCGGATATGTAAAACAAAACGGTAAAATCGACGAAGATTCTCACGCATGGTGCGCCGTAAAAATTGCCGGCAAATGGAAACTTATCGACCCTACATGGTCGGCAGGGACAGTTTCGCAGGGACAGTTTCGCAAACGGTTTAACGACAAATGGTTTTTAGTTGAACCCGGAAAAATTATTAATTCACACATGCCTTTTGATCCTGTCTGGCAGTTCTCATATTTTCCGATAAATCATAAGGAATTTTATACAGATAAAGTTGCAGATTCAATAACTTCGCGCTTTTTTAATTTTCCAGATACAATCAATAAAATAAGCATGTTATCCGAAAAAGAACGTATCATAGCATCAAACAGGCGCATTATATCAATGGGAATATATAATTCTGCAACAGAGAAACATATAGAAATAAATATCAAAATTATTAAATCCATTCAGGAAAGCGAAAATGTAGAAAAATACAATCTGGCTGTCAATCTTTACAACCAGTCATGCGGTATTTACAACAGTTATATTAAAAATCAGAAAAATAGCGTGTTGAAGAAAAAACTGAATGAAGCAAATTTAAAACTCTACGAAGCTTTGCAATATCTGAACGGCATCAGTCTGGCTGACAGAGAAATGCTCTCGTCGGTCGAAAAACTGAAAAATATGGTTCACACGCTTATATCGGACATTAAAAAAATATCATGACAGACAAAACAGACTCTAAAAATACGCAAAATTTATATTGTAGTGATTTATTTTTGTTTTCAAGGCGCAAAACGTGGGAAGTAACAGTGGGAAAAATCAGAATCGGGGGCGACAATCCCGTTAGAATCCAGACAATGGTAACAACTCCGACAATGGATATTGAAGCGACTGTCAATGAATGTATTAAGGTTTTCAATGCCGGAGCAGAACTGGTTCGCATAACAGCGCCGGGCATAAGAGACGCTGAAGCTCTGGGAATAATACGGCAGAAGCTCAGAGACGGCGGCTACGATTTTCCTTTGATAGCTGATATTCACTTTAATCCTGACGCAGCAGAAACGGCGGCTCGAAATGTAGAAAAAATCAGAATAAACCCCGGCAATTTTACCGACAGGCAGGCAATGCTGCAAACTTCAAACCTCAATTGCGAATATGACTGGGACGCTGATTTGGAGAAACTTGAAACAAAATTTGTTTCGCTGCTCAATATTTGCAAAGAATATGGCACAGCTTTGCGTATCGGCGCAAATCATGGCTCTTTGTCAGGACGGATAATGTCGCGGTATGGCGATACGCCCGAAGGCATGGTTGAATCGGCGATGGAATTTTTGAGAATTTGCAAAAACGAAAATTTCCATAACGTTATTGTTTCAATGAAAGCGAGCAATACACGGGTGATGGTATATGCTTACCGGCTTTTAGTTGCCGCCATGAACGCGGAAGATATGTATTTTCCTTTGCATCTGGGAGTTACAGAAGCCGGAAACGACGAGGATGGACGTATAAAATCTGCTGTCGGAATTGGCGCTCTGTTAGCGGACGGACTTGGCGACACCGTAAGGGTTTCTTTAACCGAACCTCCTGAAAATGAAATACCTGTTGCCAAAACTCTGGTTCATTATTTTGAAAAAAGAAAAAATTGCAACCTCGCAGAAAAAATTGACATAACAGGCTTTAATCCATACGGTTATGTCAAACAACGTTCTCATGCGGTCAATGGCATTGGCGGCGATAATCCAGTTGCTGTCATTTCCGATTTGTCGCATCTGAATCCTGTCTATCAAAAAGATATTGAAAATCTTGGCTTTAAATCTGGCAGTTCCGATTCGGACTCTGTTTTACCTGATTTTATTTATACGGCTTCGTCGGCAGTCTGTTTTGAACGTGAAAATTTGAAAATTCTGGACGATAATGACAACAACCTGATTTTTTGCAATTACCGACAGATTTGCGATAAACAGTTTCAGAAATGGCTTGCCATAAACAGTGATAAAATATTGATTATCAGTTCCGATAATGATACCGGAATTGCCGAACTTCGCGCCTGCTTTCTGAAAATCAAAGCATTGGGAATTAGCAATCCTGTGATAATCAATCGAAAATATGATGAAACGGATTTTGAAAAATTGCAGCTTATGGCAGCGGCTGATTTTGGTGCGCTCTTAATTGACGGCTTTGGCGCAGGAATAATGATTTCGGCAAAGTCAATTCCTGTAAAACTTATTAACGATTTGAGTTTCAGAATTTTACAGGCTTCAAGAGTTCGATATACCAGAACAGAGTATATTGCATGTCCAAGCTGTGGACGAACTTTGTTTGATTTAAAAACAACTTTGCAAAACATTAAAAACGCTACGCAAAATTTTAAAAGCCTGAAAATCGGAATAATGGGCTGCATAGTAAACGGACCCGGAGAAATGGCTGACGCAGATTACGGATATGTGGGCGCTGGACATGGAAAAATAACCCTGTACAGAGGAAAAGAACCTGTCAAAAAAAATATACCGCAGGAAAATGCTATTGATGAATTAATTAAACTGATAAACAGCGAACAGTGAATAATCGCAATTCATTTTTTGTATAAATTTTGGATACATTTTTATCGGTTTGCATGTAATCCGAATATTTTATACTAACTTTGCAAATTATTTGGTAAAAAAATATGAAACAAGGATCAATTTGCGTATCTATCGGCGAAAGAACTTTTGACGCAATAATTAATGTTTTGGACGGGTTCGATTTTGCCGAAATCCGACTTGACCTGTCGCGTATTGACAGGGCTGAAATAATGGAGCTTTTTTCGTCGGAAAAACAGCTGGTGGCGACATGCCGTGAAGGTTTTTACGACAGAAACAGCCGTCTCGAAAGGCTGTTGACAGCTGTCGATGCAGGAGCTGCCTTTGTTGACGTCGAAACAGAAGCGGACGACGGTTTCCTGGCGGCGGTTTCGGCAGCGGCGGCAGCAAAAAAAAACTGCAAACTCATTGTTTCGTATCACAATTTTGAAAACACTCCGCCGTTGAAAGAACTGACAGAAATTGTCAACAAATGTATCAGGCAGGGCGCTGACATTGTTAAATTAGTTACATCGGCTGTCTGTCAGTCCGATTCGGCAAGAGTTCTGTCGCTTTACGAAACATTTGTCGATAAAAACCTGATTGCCTTTGCAATGGGCGATATGGGAGTGATAACAAGAATTGCCTGTACGTTTCTGGGAGCGCCATACACATACGCTGCCGTTTCGGACAAACAACCGCTTGCCAAAGGGCAAATTTCGTATTTGAAAATGAAAAATATATTTAATAATATAACAGTTTGAGTATTTATATGTCCATAAAAAATATTATATTCGATTTTGGAGGAGTAATTGTCGATATTGACAGAGACGCTGCGGTCAGGCAGTTTAAAGCTGCCGGAATTGCCGACATCGAAACTTATATCGATCCGTACAGGCAAAAAGGCATTTTTAAGGATTTTGAAGACGGAAGCGTTTCGAGAGAACAGTTTTATGAAAAATTAGCCCTAATAGCAGGCGTACCGGTCGATCCGGAAGAAATTGACAGAGGCTGGCTCGATTTTCTCAAAAAACCTGTAAGTCAGAAAAAACTGGATTATATATCGGAACTGCGAAAAAACCGTAAAACAATGCTGCTGAGCAACACAAATCCGATTATTATGGAGTGGGCAAATTCTCCGCAGTTTTCTCCCTCAGGAAAACCTCTCGAAAGTTATTTCGACATTATGTTTCTGTCGTACAAAATGCGCTGCATGAAACCGGACAGCCGAATTTACAGTCAGCTTGTTGCAGCGGCGAATATCAACCCCGAAGAAACGCTTTTTATAGACGACAGCAGGGCAAATATCGAAGCCGGAGCAGCTTGTGGGTTCAGAACTTTGCTGTTTGAAAACGATTCGGATTTTTTCAAAATCGAAAATCTGCTGTAACAATGGAACGTTTCGACCCACAAAAAGAAAAGGAACAGACCAATCCCGATTTCGAGAATCAAATCCGTCCGCAGGGTTTTGGCGAATTTAGCGGTCAGGACAAAATTATCGAAAACCTGAAAGTATTTGTCAAAGCGGCTCTGATGCGCAACGAAAGCCTCGACCATGTACTGCTGCACGGACCTCCCGGACTTGGAAAAACAACTCTGGCAGGCATTATCAGCAAAGAACTTGGGGTTTCGATGAAAACAACCTCAGGTCCGGTACTCGACAAACCCGGAGACCTTGCAGGTCTGCTCACCGGACTGGAAAAAGGTCAGATTTTATTTATCGACGAAATTCACCGACTCAGCCCCGTTGTCGAAGAATATCTCTATTCGGCAATGGAAGATTATACAATAGATATAATACTCGACAAAGGACCGGGAGCGCGTTCGATACAGATCTCGCTTAACCCATTTACGCTGGTTGGAGCGACAACCCGCAGCGGACTGCTGACAAGTCCGCTGAGAGCGCGGTTTGGAATACAGTGCCATCTCGAATATTACGACGCAGTTACGCTTTTTTACATTATAAAAAGATCTGCCTCCATTTTGGGAGTAGGAATCGACGACACTGCGGCAAACGAAATAGCGCTGCGAAGTCGCGGAACGCCGCGCATCTGCAACGCACTGTTGCGGAGAGTACGCGATTTTGCGCAGGTAAAAGGCAAAGGATCAATAGATCTGGCAATAACGCGCTATGCGCTCGACGCTTTGAATATCGACAAACGCGGTCTCGACAGTATGGACAATAAAATACTTACAACAATTATACACAAATTTGGTGGCGGTCCTGTTGGACTTAACACCATAGCAACAGCTGTGGGCGAAGACGCAGGCACAATCGAAGAAGTATATGAACCGTTTCTGATAAAGGAAGGATTTCTGCAACGCACTCCGCGAGGCAGAGAAATTACCCCGCTGGCATATTCGCATCTTGGAATTGTAAAAAACGCCGAAACGGGAAATCTGTTTCAGTAACACCGGTTGATGAAATGTCTTTTTGCAGCGAAACTGAAACATTTATCTCCGAAAACTTCACGGGCGAAATCCTGACTGACAAAATTTTGTGTTCTGCTTTCAGTCACGTAATTTTACCGCAAAAGAACCTCGTTTTTCTGCTGATTCCCATGCCATCAGGCAGTATGAACGGGGCGCAAAAAATGTTTTTTCAGAATCTGTCAATCGCAGCCGCAAACCGTAAACTGCATCTTGTAACAGTCTGGGAAGACTTGTGGACGGCAAAAAACAGCATTGTACGGCTACGGATTTTGTCGCATCTGGGCAAATTCAAACGTATTCACGCCCGACAGTGCAGTGTGGAAAGGATTGCAAAACGGCAGGCTGACGAATTTCTTACAGCAAACCATCTACACGGCTCGCCAACGGCAAAGTACAAATACGGACTGTTCTACAACAGGCAGCTTGTAGCCGTTGCGACTTTCAGTGGCGGCAGACCGATTGTCCGTAATGGAAAGACCTGCCGATCGCATGAACTCATACGGTTTGCAAATCTGCAAAACAGCATCGTAACCGGCGGCGTCGGAAAACTGCTCGCGCATTTTATTTCAGAACGCAACCCCGACGACGTTATGAGTTATGCCGATGTTGACTGGGCTTCGGGAAAAAGCTACATACAGCTTGGTTTCAAATTTACGGAATATACCGAACCTCAAAAATTCTATCTGAACACGCAAACCTGCGAAAGATATCGTCCCGACAGATTGCCGGCAGAATTACACAACCGTTTTTTACAGCAGACGCTGTCGATAGATGATTTTATGGCTCGTGAAAAAATATTCGCAATCTACAATTCGGGAAATAAAAAATTTTTACTGGAACTGCGCTACTGAATAAAAAATCATACACTACATTGAAACAATAAATTCAACACCGCAAAAATAAAAAAAATTATTTATGCGAATTAGGAGTAAAAATGTCCTGATTTTCATAATTTTTATAAATTATGCGAATCAAGGGTTGAAAACGTTATTTTAGCCCGAATGGGCTAAATTTTCATAACCGCATACAAGCGAAGCGCGGTATGCGGTAGCACAATCGTTCTCATCATTGCCTGAAAGGCAAAATTTCAATTCTATTGCGATAGAGTTCTGCCTTTCAGGCAGTCAGTTGTTGTCGTTTTTAACCGCAGGCAACGCTATCGCTCGCCTGCGGTTATGAAAATTTTGTCCTGTAAGGACATTTTTACTCCTGATTCGCATTATTATCAATTGTCAAAAAGCTCGCCTGCTTTTTTGTGAAAGCTCGCCTGCTTTTTTGTGAAAGCTCGCCTGCTTTTTTGTGAAAGCTCGCCTGCCTTTTTGAAAAGCTCGCCTGCTTTTCCATGAAAGCTCGCCTGCTTTTCCATGAAAGCTCGCCTGCTTTTCCATGAAAGCTCGCCTGCTTTTTTGAAAAGCTCGCCTGCTTTTTTATGAAAGCTCGCCTGCTTTTTTGAAAAGCTCGCCTGCTTTTTTGTGAAAAATAGAGACGCGATTTATCGCGTCTCTACGATTGACAATTGTCAATTATCAATTGTCAATTGTCAATTGTCAATTAAATTCATCTGTTATCAAAAATATTATTAATTTTGCACCTTTATTATTAAGTCTGATTTAATAAATTAAGTTATAATTATTAACAAAATAAATACAATGAATAAATTTTTATTTTTGTTTTTTGGAAGTTTTTTACTTTCCAGTTGTGGGGAAAATAATGTTGACGACCCTGCGCTAAAACTCATGTACGACGTTCCGGCGAGGGAATGGGTCGAGGCGTTGCCTGTGGGCAATGGAAGGCTCGGAGCCATGATTTTCGGACGTTCCGACAATGAATTGATTCAGCTGAACGAAGAATCTTTATGGGCGGGAGGTCCGGTAAATCCCAATCCAAACCCCGAATCGCCAAAATATCTTTCGGCGGTCAGGGAAGCCCTTGCAGCCGAAGATTACGGCAAAGCGGAGAGCCTGCTGCACAACATGCAGGGATTATACACCGAATCGTATGCCCCGCTTGGCGACCTGCGCATTGTTCAGCATTATTCGGGCGACGTTTCCGACTATCGGCGCGACCTCGACCTGAATAGCGCCGTTGCAAACGTGCAGTTCAAGGCAGGCGACGTAAGTTACAGACGTGAAATCTTTGCGTCGGCGCCCGATCAGGTGATTGCCATTCGTTTAGATGCTGACCGAAAAGGCGCTCTCAGCTTCGATTTTTCGCTCGACAGTCAGTTGAAATACAGTATTTCAACCGAAAACGGCAATACGCTCGTTATGAACGGACGCGCTCCGGCTCATGCCGACCCAAGTTACTATAACGTCAACGAAACTCCGGTGATTTACAGCGACGACGCCGGTATGCGTTTCCAGCTGCTTGCAAAAGCGATTGCAAAGGACGGCACAGTTACGGTTGACGGAAATACGGCGAAGGTCAGCGGAGCTACAAGCGCGGTTATACTGCTGTCGGCGGCTACAAGTTTCAACGGATTCGACAAAGACCCGTTCAAGGAAGGTCGCGACGAAAAGCAGATTGCCGGAAATTACCTTGCGAGTGCGTCGGCAAAGAGTTTCGACATGCTTAAAAAAGCTCATGTTAATGACTACAAGTCGTACTTCGACCGCGTGTCGTTCAAGCTCGACGAACAGAATCCTGCAATTGACAAAACCATTCCCGAAAGAATGAAAGCGTATTTTGAAGGCGGACACGACAGGTCGCTCGAAGCGCTTTACTTTCAGTTTAACCGCTATCTGCTGATTTCATGCTCGCGCCCCGGAGGAATACCTGCAAACCTTCAGGGAATATGGAATATGGAACTTCGCCCGCCATGGAGCGCCAATTTTACGACAAACATCAATTACCAGATGAATTACTGGGCTGCCGAACCGGTAAACCTGTCCGAAATGCACGAGCCGTTTTTGAGCTATGTCGAAAAGTTTGCAAAAACAGGCAGCGCCACAGCCCGCAATTTCTACGACATGAAAGGCTGGGCTTTGCACCACAACGCCGATATATGGGGTCAGACCAATCCGGTGGGCGACCTTGGAAACGGTTCCCCCATTTGGGCTAACTGGGCTATGGGCGGACCATGGATTTGCCAGCATCTGTTCGACCATTTCAGGTTTACATGCGATACCGCCTTCCTGAAAAATTATGCCTACCCGCTTATGAAAGGCGCTGCCGACTTTGTACTCGACTGGCTGGTAGAAAACGAAAACGGACAGCTGATAACGTCGCCCTCGACGTCGCCCGAAAACGCTTTTATCGACAGCGAAGGAAAACGTCATTCCGTAGCTCAGTCAATGACCGTCGATTTGGTTCTTATATGGGATTTGTTTACCGGTCTGATTGAATCCTCCGAAATTCTTGGCGTTGACGACGACTACCGCGCAATGCTCAAAGAAAAACTGGACAGGCTCTATCCGCTGCAAATAGGCAAAAAAGGCAATTTGCAGGAGTGGTACAGGGATTTTGACGACGCCGAACCGCATCACCGGCACTTGTCGCACCTTATCGGGCTTCACCCCGGACGGCAAATAGCCCCGCTTACAACCCCCGAATATGCCAACGCCTGCAAGCGAAGCCTCGAACTGCGCGGCGACGACGGCACCGGCTGGTCGATAGGCTGGAAAATCAACATGTGGGCGCGTCTGCTCGACGGAAACCACGCCTACAAACTGATACGAAACCTGCTCCGCGTCAGCAAAACGGCTAATACGCAGTACGGAGCCGGAGGAGGCAGTTACCTCAACCTGTTCTGCGCTCATCCGCCTTTCCAGATTGACGGCAATTTCGGCGGACTGGCAGGCATGACCGAAATGCTGCTGCAAAGCCATCTGTCCGACATACATCTGCTGCCCGCGCTCCCCGACGAATGGAGCGATGGAAGCGTTGCCGGTTTGCGAGCACGCGGCGGCTTTGAAGTATCTATCGACTGGAAAAACAGCCGGCTACTGAAAGCAAAAATTACGTCGCTTGCCGGAAACCGCTGCCTGATACGCACCGAAATACCGATAGAAGTAAAAGGCGTTAGCTGCAAGTCGGAAGAAACGACGGCTAACGGAAAGACATATTACCTTACCGGTTTCCCGACAACAAAAGGAAAAAGCTACGAAATAGCAGCTAAAAAGTAAAAACAGACAATATTTTATTTTCATTTTTTATAATTTGTGATTGTGTGGAGACAGGGCATCGCGCTCTGTCTCTACTGTTATTTTAACGATTAATTTGATATTTGTTTGCCAGATTACGGTTAAAAGATTTAGGGTATTAATCACGGAATAAAACAGAATCTCTTAAAGGTACTTCTAATAATTCAACTCTTTGATATTAAAATAATTATTCGTAAAATATTGCAGAATAAAAACCGGACATATTGATTTATAGCATTATCAGTACAGTGTCAAAACATATGATCACAAGTTTTTTATAGCAGCATACTTTTTACATCACCTCCGAAAAATTAAATAATGCGAATCAGAAGTTAAAATGTCCCGCAGAGACAAAATTTTCATAACCGCAGGCGAGCGATAGCGTTGCCTGCGGCTAAAAACGACAATAACAGACTGTCTGAAAGGCAGAACTCTATCGCAAAAGCATTAAAGTTTTGCCTTACAGGCAATGATGAGAACGATTGTGCTACCGCATACCGCGCTTCGCTTGTTTGCGGTTATGAAAATTAAGCCCATTCGGACTAAAATAACGTTTTCAACCCTTGATTCGCATAATTGTCAATTATCAATTAAAAAAGGGACAACCGAATACCGATTGCCCCTTTCTATTAAGAAGATAATTTAAAATAAATTCAAACTGATATTATACATGCTGTTACGGCGCTCCGATTGCTGCAATTTCATCGTCTGTCAGCATTGTGTCTGTCCACAGCGCGAAGGCTGAACAGTCGAGCGTGTCCTCTTCACCGTCCTCGTCGGTGAAGAGCCAGAAGGTTTCGTTGAGCCCCATGCGGCTGGGTATGGACGAGCTGCCGTTAGCGAAGGCGAACTCGCCATTAATGTAGTATTTGCATACTGATGCGCCATTCTGTACATCTACAACTACGACTATGCGATACCATTTGGTTGGCTCAATAACGGGATTTGTGTACTGCGATACTCCAACCGTACCGTTAAACTTAATGAAAAGGTCGCCATCGTCGCTGTTCCTCTCGTTTGTTTGGAGTAGGGCGTACCACTGCTCCTTAGGCTCTGACAAGAGTGTCGGAACACGGACGTCGAACAGCATCGTGTAAGTCTTCGCTCCGTTGGGCGAAGGCGATTTTACCTTAACGTGATTGTCCTTAGTGATGGTAACGGCGCGTCTGCCTTCGCGGGGGGCGTCCGTTGCAACCACGCTTGCGGGAATGGAGAACTCCATATCTGCCGTGCCGACAGCTGGCGCGGCGAGATTCGCTGAATTGTGGAAAGCATAGTAAAGGTCGGGAATGAGGTCGATGATACGCTCGTCAGTACCTTCGGGAGCAGGCGGCTTCGGAGGTACGAACCCTTGCACTACGTCTATTTTATAGCTGTCATAGCCTTCCGACGAGATAGTAATAACCGCGTTGCGCTCGACAGGGTCTGTGTTCTCGGCTACGGTTATCTTGAGATTGTTCTCGCCTTTACCGACTATTTCCGGCGTACACCATGCGGCAGTGGAGGCGACAGTGAAGACTGTATTGGTCTTAACGTTGAGAAACTGTGTGCCGCCCGGAGCTTTGAAGGAGAGAGCGCTGCCGATCTCCATCTGAAAGAAGGGCTTCTCGGCAGGAATCTCTTCTTCGCTGCAAGAGAAGATTAAGCCTGCAATGAGGCATATAAGAGAATATTTACTGATATACTTTAACATATTCGTTCTTTTTATCATGTACATAATTATTTCAAAATCCACATTATTCCATTGTTGTCGTCAGCGCCTCCGTATTGGCGGGTAACGGCAGCCTCTACATTCGCCTTGTTATAGTTGTACTCTGCGGAGGCGTACATCCATCTTACCGGCATCTTAGTGTTCGGAGAATTGAGGTTGGTAGCAGGATTAATAGGGAAGGCAGGATAGCCGGTGCGACGCATTTCAAACCATGCGTTGTCATAGTCTCTCATGAAGAAGTCGAAGAATTTCTGTACGCCGATTTGATGTATCTGCTCGGCTAAATTGGAAGCGAAGGCAACGCCGGGCGACTTGAGATAGTCGTTAATAGAGGCGTCGGTTATCTTCATGTTATGATGATAGTCGGCATCATCCGGCGTAACGTCGGCTGTGTATTTCATGGAAGCGCGTATGCCTTTCTCGTAATAATCTTTTGCGCTGCCGGAGATAAATCCGCGAGCGGCTGCTTCGGCAAGGATAAAGTTTACTTCGGCACAGCTTAATATATACGTCGGTTCGCCTTCGGCACGCTCGGTATAGCGGCGATTAAGGCGGGAATTGCGATTTGCTATATCTGCGGTATTAATCGGTTCCAACGAATTGACGCCCACATACGCATCCTTGCTGCTCGACGAAATACCTGCGGACACAGAATTGACGGTCGGAGTAACATAGTAGAACAACCGGCGATCGTCGTATTGCTTGAGGCTGTCGATAATAAGAGTTGTGATGAAGCGATTGTTCGATCCGTTATCATTCGGACGATAATAATTGTAGCGGTGGATGTCGTTCCAGAAAACCTGATACATATCATCGCCCGTTTCGGGAAGCGGACGGGAAGATGCTATCTGCTGAAATCTTTCCTTTACTTTCAGTTCCGGCGTATCGTCGGCTCGCTTGTAGAGGTTGATGAGGACGCGGAGTTCAAGGGCGTTGACAAGTTTGCGCCATTTGGCAGGGTCGCCGCCGAAGCTGAACGGGTCGCCGTCGAACTTTGCTCCTTCGGCAAAGAGACGGTTTGCTTCGTCAAGCTCGTCGAGTATGCCTGCAAAAACATCCTTCTGAGTGTCGTAAGCCGGATAATATGATCCTGATTCACCTTTGAGGGCTTCGCTGTACGGAACATCGCCCAAGCGCATTGTAAGATCAAAGAACATGCGGGCGCGGAGGAAATGTCCGAGCGCAGTATAGGAGTTCTTCAAGCCGCCTTCAGGAGCAAAGCTGATCATCTTCTCCACGTTGCGAAGCGGTGCAAGGTCTGCGAAATCCCAGCGACCGAGAGAATTGTTCATGGCATCGATATTAGCCGTTGTTGTTTCTATCGAGATGATGTATTTATTACGGACATTGTAGTATCCGCCCTGACCGTCGAGGATGGGCTTGATCAGCTGGGTCGCCAGCATGCCCGATGTTACGGACGTCGCGCCGTTGGGATTTGTATTAATGTCTTCAAAGTTGCTGCAACCCGCAAGAGTAAATACGGCAGCAAGGACAGGCGCAGCTATTTTATATGCTATTTTCATATCTGTCTTTATTTTATATTAAAATGTGAGATTGAGATTAAATCCTATGTAGCGCACAGATGGAGCAGGAAGATCGTTTCCACCCAAGCTTTTGTCGGGGTCGGAATATTTAAACTCTTTTACCCATATAAGCAGATTTTGCCCTACTATTGCGACGGAAGCCTTCCGTGCGCCGATTTTTTTTGCGTAAAGATAAGGTATATCATAAGCCAGCGAGAGTTCGCGCAGCTTTAAGAATGTCATATCCTGATAGAACGCTTTGGTGTTATTGCCTGCCCAGCGTTTAATGTATGCCTGATAGCTGACCGGAGTTTTGTTGGGTTCAAATACGCGGGTATCTTCCGTGATTTGTCCGTAGCCGTCATAAGTTACGCTACCGGAAACTACACGAACACCTTCGCCTACATAATTCTTCTTACCGTTCACAACCTCGTCATATCTCCATTGGTTGTCGGATTCGGGATTTGAACCGTTAGCCCAGCTGTAACGCTCAAGGAAGTTAATAGCCGTACCGCCTACACGACCGTCTAATGAAACATTGAGTGTCCACTTCTTATATGTAAAGCTGTTGTGCAATCCCCAAATCCAGTCGGGATTACTGTACCCCAAAGGTGTGCTGTACGAAGAGTTGACTATCGGCAATCCGCTATTGTCATGAACAATGTTGCCCTGCGGGTCGCGCTGATAATCTATGTCCGTTGCAAAGTCGGTGCGATTGCCTACCTTCACCCATGGCGCTTTCGACGAGAATGTCTCGTCGAGCTTCGCATAATAGCTTCCGTACTTAGACCAGTTGGCTATGATATTCCATTTGAAGTCGCCTACGCTGACAGGAACAGCATCGACGGTAAGTTCAACTCCTCTGTATACCGTTTGCTCGTCGATATTGACAAGCATCTTTTTGAATCCAGAGGCATTGGATATGTCCACTTGGCGTGTGTCATCGTAGCGCAAGCGATTGAAGTAGGCAAAGTCTAACTTCAGACGATTGTTGTCAAATAGGTATAAAGATGTTCCCAGCTCGTATGTACGGTTTGTTATCGGGTTGACGCTTCCGCGAATATTCTCCGGATAGTTTGCCGAGTTAAAGCTGTCCCATGCGCCGAGAGTTATGCCGTAGGTCTGATTGATTGCATAAACGCCAAGGTCGGTCTTGGACACTGTCCAAGAGCCGCGCAGCTTCCAGAATTTAATTACTTCCGGCAACGGGATAAACTCCGACATAACAACGCTGGCTCCGACCGATGGATAGAAGTATGAAATCTGATCAACCGGAAGCGTGGAACTCCAGTCGTTTCTTCCGGATACGTCTGCGAAGATTGCGTTCTTGAAGCCGAGCGATATATTTCCGTAAACGCTGTTAAGCTGTTTGCGCTGGTAGCTGACTTCCGGCGTGATGGCATCCTTCGAGTTCGTTATCGAATAAAAGCCCGGCACTGCCAAACCGCCCTTAGTCAAGTTCTTCATATATGTATTCTCGTAGTAATAAATCGTTCCTCCCGCAATGGCATTTACGCTGAAATCTCCGAAACGCTTGTCGAACGTGGCGATAAGGTCGTTGTTCATACTCCAGTTCTGCCAGTGCGCCTCGCCGTATCCTCCGACTGCCTTTACCCAGTTGCGGCTTCCGTTTACGCCGATTGGATTGCGCTTCACTTCGCGCTTGCCATACACGTCTACTCCGCTTCGCACCATGAGCTTTAGTGAAGGAAGTATTTGATAGTTGACGGAGAACATGCCGTTGAATTTATTTTCGTCCAAGGTCTGGATACACTCGTTGGCGCTCAGCCACGGGTTATCGTAATAATTATCGTAATGCCAGCTTTGCTTCTGGTGAGGTATCACCCAATAGTCCTTGTAATCGGCAAGACGGTATTCGGGACCTGTCCATATTAATATATTATATATGTAGCCTTGCTCGCTTGATCCACCTCCGACAATGTTGGGAGAAAGACGCTTGGTGAATCCCATCGAACTCTCGACCGTCACCTTGTCACCGAGCTTAATATCTCCGGCTAAGGTGTAGTTGAAGCGTTGATACTTCTGGTTCGGGTATTGCGCTTTATTATAAAGGTAGGAGAGCGAGGAGCGGATACCGCCGTTTTCTCCGCGCTGCGAAACGCTGGCGGTCGTGTTGCTAATCATGCTGAACTGAAGGAAGTCCTGAAAGTTGTTCTTTCCCTTCGATGTCAGTTCCATCCATCTCCATTCCTTGTTGATAGGATCCCATTGCTCGTAAATCTTGCCGATGTCGAGCTTGTCGCCCCATACGTAGTCAACGTGGTTGTACACGCCGTCCTGACCGGAGCTGTACGAAGTCTGGTTCTTCGGCATGGTAAGCTCGCCGGCGTAGAACATGTTGCTGGTGTTGACATCGAGGGTGAAGCCTTTCTTGTCTGCGCCCTTCTTGGTCGTGATCATTATAGCTCCGTTGCCTCCGCGCGATCCGTAGAGAGCGGATGCAGTCGCGCCTTTCAGTACGTTAATGTCGAGAATATCGTCCTGATTGAGGTCGCGCAGGTTCATATTCCCGTAAGGCACGCCGTCGATAACGAGCAATGCACCGCCGCCGCCACGCAGGTTGATCGACGGGTCTTCAAGAAATTCGGTAGAGTTGTTGATTTGTAGCCCCGAAACTCGTCCGGTCAAGCTCGTTGTAAGGTTAGCGCCTTTTACTTTGTTCAACGCCTCGCCGTCGAGTTTTTGAGTAGCGTAAGCCAGAGCCTTTTCTGCCCGTTTCATACCGAGAGCGGTAACGACAACTTCTTCAAGTTCCGTCGTTTCTTCTGCCAGAGCCACGTCAATTGCAGTTTTGTTTCCGACAACAATTTCCCTGACGGAAAATCCCATAAGCGAAAATACCAGCACATTGTCTGCGCCGGTTACATTGATGGAATAGTTCCCGTCAACGCCGGTTGTTACGCCTGAATTTGTTCCCTTTATAAATACGGAAACTCCTGTAAGCGGTTTACCGGATTCGTCGGAAACCTTTCCCGTTATTTTTCCCTGAGCAAACAGAGAAATCGAACATCCGCACATAAAAAATACTGTTACAAGCGTGCGGAACGTTTTTTTATTAATAAATTTCAATAATGTCTTCATACTTTATTATTTATCTATTATCAATAATAAATGTTTTCTTAATTCTAATTACAATTCTAATTTTAATATAAAATACTCCGAATATCACAGTTTTAACCTGTTGTATCGGGACTGTCATTAATATCCTTTTACGGAAATTAATGAACTGGCAGGTAAAATCATTAATGATTTTCAGTTTTCTTTCTTTATTTTTCAGTTTTCATTCTCCATAGGCATACTGTTTTAGGGGTTAAACAACAAGTACAAAAAGAAATTGCAGATATGCAATTAATCGCATATCTGCAATATTGTGGCAAAACTGCCTCAAAATAAACGCAAGCCTGAAATTTTTCAGACTTCTCGCCATATAATAATATATATACGTAAATTTGGGTATTAAACCCGAAGTATAAAATCTTACACTTCTCTCTCTCTCTCTCTCTCTCTCTCTCTCTCTCTCTCTCTCTCTCTGTCGCGCTGTCGCGGGCTCTGTCTATC
>JAIROW010000035.1 GCA_031257315.1 Prevotellaceae bacterium | reverse complement strand
TCCGATACTTTTTTCAATAATTCCGTATTGATGCGTTTTTGCATAAACAAATAGTATGCGTCAGTACGCGAACGGTGTATCTTTTTTGCAAATTCGGCAACACTGATGCCACTCATCTTGACATGCGCCTTAATATGCTGACCTATATCTACTTCATTCTGTTTTTTGACGTAATTTTCGATTCGTGCATTTTTGCACGATTTTTTCATTTTTAGCCACTGCGAACAGAGTACAAAAAAGTCTGTATTCATGGCTGTGGCAATATCCATCAACAGGTTTAATTTGACGCAGTTACCAATAAGCTGTCTGCGAAGAGTACTTGGAACGCATTTAACCTGCTTTGCCAGCCATTCAACCGAGTGCTTTTGCTTTCTCAAGTGTTGCATAATAATTTTCCCGATATCAAATTTGTCATTCATAAAAAAGCGTGAAACTGTTCGTAATTGCTTATTTACTGTCAGAGGCTCGACCAAAAGCCGTATATCCCAATAAGCAAACGAACAATTCACGCCCGAAGACGTGAACTTTCGCGGACTTATTCTCGGATATAATGCTTGAAATATTTGGTCGATTTCTAACAGTGAGAATAAGAGCGTTTAGCTCAATTAATTAAATTAATTTTTGTATAATATTTTATATTTCTATACCATATATGTTTTTAATTCAAATTTTCGCAAAGGTACAACTTTTTTTCAATATTGGCTAAAATACTTTATTCGCGCAAAAATTTCAAATATATGTATCCACGACTCTTCATGTATATTAATATAATGGAGATTATGTAAATTTGTCGTCGCAGCAATTGTATAATTTTCATAATATTTAAATTATTTTTCCGTCGAACGTTTCAATTTATATTTGACCAATACCGGATTTGCATCTTCGTCTATATTTTTAAGTATTTCGTTGTTTGTTTTACGTTCCGTTAAAGAATTATGAATGGCAAATGCGGAAATTGCACCTATAAATTCATCTTTCCATCCAGCCAGAGGGGGGGCAAACAGGGGCGCAGTATCCGAATCAACAAAAACCTGATTTCCTCCAATCAAGTTACCGGTTGATTTATCGCGGAAAATAAATGTCTTAAATCCCTTTCTGTTAAAATTATTTTTTAGTGCAAAATATTCGTGCGTTTCACATTCAACATAATCACCCATATAATAATAGCAGTCATTTTGTCGCGCTTCTTTCCAGAAAATATCGGTGTTCTCTAAATACTGTTCAGGAATCCTTTTTTTGTGAAAATCAAGCTGATAACATTCCTTTACAGAATACGCATTTTCGAGTTTATAGACTTTATCGGAAAACTTGAACGCAAAATGCACGTTATTTTCAAACGAATTTGTATAATCATAATTACCATAATTGTTTGCGTCAGGATAGTGATACGGGAATCCGGCGGCAATGATGCGAAAAGTTGAATCCGTTATTAAAACCTGTAAATCAGACAGCTTGTTCAGATGAGTATTATCAGTCCGTCGGTTGGCAAGTATAAACAGATAGCCTTCGGGTATTACTCTGAATTTGTTGAAATAAAAAGGAATATGAAATGGCTTTTCTTTTTTGATAAATTTGCCATTAAAATCAAAAAAAGACAGCCCTGTTCTGTGCTCTACAATCAGAATCTGTTTTCTTTCGTCCACAGCAATATCGTATGGATTTAAAATATCTTCCGGTCCTCCTCCTGTGGGTAGTTTGCAAATAAATTTTCCTTCATGGGAAAAGATAAATACGTTTCTGTAATTCATATCAATAATAAAGAAGCGGTTTTCCGTACAGATTAGTTTTTCTATTTCTGAGATTAAAGATTCGTCGGTTGTTTCCAGCGGAATAAGCGTTGAATAATCAATAAATTCACTGGTTTTAATCATTTTATCGGATAAAAATCCATTCAAATCGAGTACCACGCTGTTTTCCCTGTCAATGTTTAACAGTTTGACGCTGTCCAATCCCAAATGTATTATCTGTTCCTGAGAAAATCTTGGACGTTCATTTCCCCGTCCTGCACATCCGGTAAGTAAGCCTGTAAGAGCAATAATCAGTATTTTTTTCATAATTATATTTTATGTTTTTGACTGCAAAGATAATGTTTTTTATTCAAAAATTTCAAATATATGATTTTTAGCCAATTCGAGATATTATTTGGTTGTTATAATTTCCAAACTCATATACAGGGCATTTGATGTTTTTTCAAGTTTGTCCTTATATCTGGAATAACTTAGTGAATGAGGATTGCCTTTTCTGTTGTTCCAGACAGTAAGTATATCGTTATTTGTATTTTCGTTTTCATTAATCATTCCGGCAAATTCCAATCCAACAAAGATACCTTTTGAAGGCAAAGAAATATTATTTTTTGAAATATCGATACGTACAGTAATTTTTTTGCCTTTTTCGGAAAATTCATGTATTGGAATATCAGGCAACAATTCTTTTCCGGGTTTTTCTCCGTCCACTTCATACAAATGAGGTTTTATAAGTTTTACAGGTTTTTTGCTGTGATTTTGTAACCGGTATATAACAGTTTTTATTAATCCTGTATAATTTTCCAGATTAGGAATGTATTCTATCAGTTCAACTCCCTGAATAACATTTGTAGTATTTGCATATTTTGCAGTATCATTAATATTTCCAATAACAGTATTTACTGAATTGGTTTGAGCATATATACCTGTTACAGATACAATTATTAAAGTTACAATGTTTAAAATATTATTTTTCATATTTTTGGTAATTCTGGTATAACAAACTGATAAATGACTGCATTTTCTTCCACAGTCGGATCTATACCGTAAATAATACCGTTTGTTTCATCAACGCAGAAACAATTGATAATACGGTCTAAATTTAAGATACACAAAGCAGTACCGTCCCATTTAAATATATGTATGGACATGGCGTCCGGCATAGATTCCTGCGAATGATTTTCCAGTTTATCATTTGTTGTACCTGCATATAATACATAAATTAAACTGTCGGTAGTGTAAATATCTACATATTGCAATGGCAAACTTCTGATAGCCTCAGTATCATAGCCTTCCTTATTTTTGCTTAAATGTATAAACGGCTCATCTTTAAATTTTAAAAATAAAGGCGTTTCAGGATTATCCAGAGAAACAATACAGACAGATTTATAAAACAGATAGGCAAGCGCTATTTTTGATTTATCAGGTTTTATACCAATATCGGCAGAATAAATTGTTTTTGAAAATAATTTATCGTAAGGATTTGGATTGACAGGATAAAAATCATAACCTGTTAAACCGTTATTTGCAGACGATAATGATATGGAAATCTGGTTGTCAACAGCAGTAGAATAGCACAGCAAACCTGAATTTGTTACAAAACTGTGGCTTGAAGGAATCACTTTTGAAGGCAGCATTTTTATATCCGAAATATTTCTCCATGAATTTAATTTATTATCATACGAGTAAAATTTGACAGATTGAATATCCGCCACCCATATTCCTTCGTATGAATTATGTATATCCCGTTGTATATTGGTTACTCCCATAACAAAATCGTCGGGACCATTACCTTTACCTGCAAATTCAAATATTAAATTGGCGGTATCATATCTGATGGAAAGTACTTTCACACAATATTCAGAGCGTTTCTCTGTAAAAATAACAGTACTGTCATTAAACAGTATCATTTTTCTCGGGAAAAAAATATCGGTATTTGTGTGTAATTTTTTTCCATTTATTCTGTACGATGTCGAAAAATTACTGATTTCCACAGTTTTACCAGTATTATGCTGTTGGCATCCGGACAAACATAAAATAAGAAGATATACCAAATACAGTATTCGATTTAACATAATGTTTTCACTTTTTGTTGCTCAGAAGCACTTGTCCATTCTTCTTTTTTCATAACGTATAATTTAATAAATTCACAGTATTATATTTTCTGTTTTTGACTGCAAAGATAATGTTTTTTATTCAAAAATTTCAAATATATGTATCCACGACTCTTCATGTATATTAATACAATAGAGGTTATGTAAATTTGTCGTCGCAGCAATTGTATAATTTTCATAAGAAACTGTTCCACAATGGCTGAAAACCGGAAATCAACATCACAGGGCGACGCCTTGCCAAATAAATACAATTGCAAAAATGTAGCCATGAAAGGGCATAAGCCACATTACCCGCGCCTTTACAGGGCGTGGACAGGGTAGGGTGTGGCGCTGGTTTTCAGCCTTTTTATACAACTCCTTTTACGCTCTTTTTCTTCTGATTTTCATTACTTCCGCTTTTCCAAAACGTATATGATCCAGCAAGGCGATATTTGCGGGACAGGAATACATGCAGCTGCCACATTCGATACAATCGTGAACGGAATTTTGTTCGAGTTCGTCAAACATTTTTTGTTCCGACAGTCTTTTCAGCAGATACGGTTCGAGAACCATCGGACAGACTTTTATGCAGCGCGAACACCTTATACATGCCGATTCCGGTTTTCGACGCGCTTCTCCGTCGGGAATTAGCAGTATTGACGAAGTACTTTTTTGTGTCGGAGCGTCGGGATTGCATATTGCCTTGCCCATCATTGGACCGCCAAGTATTATTTTGCCTGTATTTGCGGGAAGTCCGCCTGCAATTTCTATCAACTTTGAAATTGGAGTTCCAACTCTGACGAGCAGATTTTTTTGTACTGATACATTTTCTCCCGTAACGGTTACAATGTTATCAATTAAAGGTTTGTTTTTTTGAACTGCTTCGTAAACAGAATATGTCGTACCTGCGTTATGAACAACCGCGCCTGTGTCTATCGGTAATCCCCCTGACGGGACTTCTCTGTTTATTATGGCGCTGATTAACTGTTTTTCGCCTCCCTGCGGATATTTTTTCTTTAATGGAACGATTTTTATACTTTTATCGCCGGCAAGCATCGACTGTAATTTTGCAATTGCTTTTGGCTTGTTCACCTCTATTCCGATGAAAGCAACCGGCACGTTCAGCGCCTTTTTCAAAATCCGCACTCCAATCAGCAGTTCTTCCGTGTGTTCCATCATAACTCGGTAATCTGATGTAAGATATGGCTCACACTCTGCTCCGTTTATTATCAGACATTCGGCTTTTTTTCCCGCAGGAACAGACAGTTTTACGTGCGATGGAAAAGCGGCGCCACCTAAACCTACAAGTCCTTTTTCTGCTATTTTTTTTACAATTTCTTCTGCCGACAGTTTTATTTCGCTAATAATTGTATCAGAACGGTCAATATCGTCCATCCATTCGTCGCCTTCGACTTTGATGCTGACGGCAACGTTACTGTTTTGTCCCAGATGATCTCTGACTTTATCAATGCCAAGTACCGTACCCGATACCGACGAATGAATATTTGCCGAAACAAACCCTGTCGATTTGCCTATAAGTTGTCCAGTTTTAACTTTGTCGCCCTTTGCAACAACAGCTTCAGCCGGCGCTCCAATGTGCTGTGAAAGAAATATTGTTACTGTACCTTCCGGAGCGACGGTTTCGATTTGTACGTCTGCCGAAAGTTTCCGGTCTTTGGGATGTATTCCTCCGATTTTAAATGTTTTTATCATATCCAATGGTTTTTAATCGTTATTTTAAAATTGATAGATATTTGGTAATCAGTGGTCTAAGCGATGCATACATTTCTGACAGATGTTCGTTGACAGATTTTATCGAAACCCATCGAATATCCGTTATTCCTTCTTCTGTCTGTGGCGTAAATATTTGATTTCCATAATATTCAGCTGCAAACCATGCCGTGCGTTTTATTATTCTCTTTTCATTATTATGGTAAACGTGATAGGTATCCATTATTTTATTACTTATTTCGACGTTCAGTCCACATTCTTCTTCAATTTCGCGACGCGCCGCCGATATTTCTGTTTCGCCAATTTCTACTTTTCCTTTCGGGAAATCGCTGTAACCCAGACGGTTCATTAAAAGGATACAGTTGTCGGCATTTGAAACTATTCCGCCTGCCGCCGATATAAATTCGTTTTTTTCGAGCAAACAGTTCAGCGCCACTTCTGGAGTTTCCGTATATACATAAAATTCAGGAATGTTCGACTTTTCAAACATATCAAAAGTTTTACCCATATCTTCAATCCGTTCAATTTTTGTTCCAATTCC
This sequence comes from Prevotellaceae bacterium, assembly GCA_031257315.1. Lineage (GTDB taxonomy): Bacteria > Bacteroidota > Bacteroidia > Bacteroidales > UBA932 > JAIRLF01. Next base: position 55,172 of record JAIROW010000035.1, on the reverse strand, counting down.
GTTGACAGAGTTGAAACAAACATCTTCACTGTTTGAAATCATAAAAAAACGTTCATTCAGAAACAACTGAAAACATGTATCCTTTTCCGTCATTGTAATTTTAAATTTTGGAAATTAATTTTATACCAAGTTCTTCCAGCTGCTCGCTGTTTACAGTTGATGGCGAGTCAATCATTACGTCTTTTCCCGAATTGTTTTTTGGGAAAGCAATATAGTCGCGAATCGAATCTGAACCGCCAAAAATAGCGCACCATCTGTCGAACCCGAATGCAATTCCACCGTGTGGAGGCGCTCCGTAACGGAAAGCGTTTATGATAAATCCGAACTGTTTTTCAGCCTCTTCGGGAGTAAATCCCAGCACTTTGAACATTGTTCGCTGAATCTGCGAATCATGAATACGTATAGAGCCGCCTCCTATTTCTACGCCGTTAACGACAAAATCGTAAGCATTGGCTCTGACGTCTGCCGGATTGCTTTCGAGTTTGTGCAAATCTTCGGGAACAGGCGACGTAAACGGGTGATGCATTGCATAATAGCGTTTGGTTTCTTCGTCGTATTCAAACAGCGGAAAGTCGATAACCCATAAAGGCTTAAAAATTTTGTCATTGCGAAGATTTAGCCGGTTTCCCATTTCAAGCCGCAGAGCGCAAAGTCCGGCAAGCGTTATTTTCCGTTCGCCGGCAAGAATAAGAATCAGGTCGCCGGTTTTAGCGCCGGTTTTGTCGGCAATAGCCTGCAATTCGTCAGAATTATAAAATTTGTCAACGCTTGATTTAATTCCGTCGTTATTTAATTTTATGTATATCAAACCTTTCGCTCCGATTTGCGGACGTTTCACCCAGTCTGTCAATTCGTCCAGCTGTTTGCGGGTATATTCCGCGCATTTTCCGGCAACAATGGCGCCGATGCAGGCTGCGCTGTCGAACACCGAAAAACCGTTGCCTTTTACGGAGTCTGTAATGTCGGTGATTTTCATGTCGAAACGAATATCCGGTTTGTCGCAGCCGTAGAAATTCATTGCGTCATTATAGCTCATTCGCGGAAAATCTTCCGTAAAGTCGATACCCAGAACTGTTTTAAACAGATGTTTTGCCAGTCCCTCAAAGGTTTGCAATATGTCGTTCTGTTCTACAAACGACATTTCACAGTCGATTTGCGTAAATTCGGGCTGGCGGTCGGCACGAAGGTCTTCGTCTCTGAAACATCTGACAATCTGAAAATAACGGTCATAGCCAGCCACCATCAGTATCTGCTTGAAAGTTTGAGGCGATTGCGGCAAAGCGTAAAATTCGCCCGGATGTATTCTCGAAGGCACAATAAAATCACGCGCTCCTTCGGGCGTCGATTTTATCAGGTATGGAGTTTCTATTTCGAGAAATTTTTGCGAATCCATGTATTTCCGAACTTCGTGCGCCATTGTGTGTCGCAGTTCCAGAGCCTGTCGAAGGGGAGTGCGCCGCAAGTCCAGGTATCTGAATTTCATACGCAGTTCGTCGCCGCCGTCCGTATCGTCTTCGATTGTAAAAGGCGGAAGTTCCGATGCGTTCAGTATTTTTACGTTTTCGAGAATAATTTCGATTTCGCCTGTCGCTATTTTTGGATTTTTGGACATGCGCTCGGCAACGTCGCCAGTTATTTGAATGACAAATTCGCGCCCCAAAGATTCAACAGTCTGAACAAGCTGTCTATCAGCCTTTTCGTCTATTGTCAATTGAGTGATGCCGTAACGGTCTCTCAAATCGACAAATGTCATTCCTCCGAGTTTGCGAATTTTTTGAACCCAGCCTGCGAGTTTTACTTTTTTTCCTTTGTCCTGTATGCGGAGTTCGCCGCAGTTATGCGTTCTGTACATTATTTTATATTAATTTTATTTTTTACACAAGTATATGCTAAATTCATACAACAACCAGACAGGCATACTGACAACCAGCATTGTAAACGGGTCGGCGGTCGGAGTTACGATTGCTGCCAGAGTTACGATTCCCACAATGGCGTGCCGTCGATATTTGTTCAACATGCGTCTGCGAACAATGCCTATTCTGGAAAGCATCATAATAAGTATTGGTAGTTGAAAAATCAACCCCATGCTTATAGCCAGTAATACAAACATATCAATATACGAGGCTATTGTTATAATATTTTCCACATTTTCGGCAACATAGTAAGTACCTAAGAATTTTACCGATAACGGTATGACCATAAAATAGGCGACAGCCACGCCCGTAAAAAAAAGCAGAGACGAAAACGAAAAAGCTCTTGTAGCCGCTTTGCGTTCATTGTCGTAGAGAGCGGGGCTGACGAAACGCCACAATTGAAAGATTATCCATGGAAATGAAAGTACAAGTCCAAACCAGAACGAGGTGTTGATATGTGTGAAAAACTGCCCCGAAACTGTAACATTTTGAAAGTTGAGTTTAAAATACTCAATATTCAGCGAAGATATATTCCATACTTTTGCCAGCCAGTTCAATCCTCTGTACAGAATAAAATCGGAACTTGTGGGACCGAAAATTATTACGTCAAATATCAGATGTCTGTTTGCAAATACAAGTATCATGCAAACAATTATTCCGCCGGCGATGCGAAATATTGTACCGCGCAGTTCGTCAAGATGTTCCCAGAAAGACATTTCTTTGGCGTCGCCGGTATGTTTTTTTTCTTCTTCTTCTTTTTCGTTCATTTAACACTATTTTTTGCAAAAATAAATACTTATTTCATATAAAAGTACGAGCGGAGCGCTCATGATAATCATTGTCATTGGGTCTGGGGTCGGCGTAACTATGGCGGCGATTATCGTTATCACAATTATTGCATGTCTCCTGTATTTTTTCAGGAACGACCTGTGCAGTATGCCGATATGCGAAAGCGCCAGAATAATCAACGGAAACTGAAACGCAAGTCCCATTCCTATAACCAGCATAACAAAAGTATCGATGTATGAGGTCAGCGTAATGATGTTTTTCACGGCGTCGGCAACCTGATACAGACCTAAGAACTTTACAGCCAGCGGTACTACTAAAAAATATCCAGTTGTTATGCCTGCAAAAAAAAGCGCCGATGACAGTACAAGTGATTTTTTTGTTATTTCCCGTACTTTTTTGTTCATAATCGGAGCTGCAAATTTCCATAACTGATATATTATCCACGGAAAAGAAACTGCAAGCCCAAACCAGAACGATGTACCGACATGTACAAAAAACTGCCCTGAAATTGAGATGTTTTGAAATTTCAGTTTAAATTCTTCAACACATAATGAAGGCATGGATAACAATTCTCCCAATTTACACAACCACCGGTAAAGTACAAAATCGGAACTTGCAGGACTGAAAAGTATTGTATCGAAAACCAGATGTTTATTTGCAAACACAATTATCATACACACAAAAAACACTCCGGCAATGCGAAAAATCATTTTTCTGAAAGCGTCTATACGTTCAAGTACCAGTATGCGTACAACGTTTGCGGCTTCGTTGCCGGTTTGCGTTTTGCTGTTTTCGCTTTTCATTGCGAATTATGCCTCTGTTATTTTTCTATTTTTTTGTCGTCGTCCTTCATTTCGTCTTTGAATCCCTTGATTCCCTGACCAAGACCTTTCATCAGTTCGGGAAGTTTTTTGCCTCCGAAAAGGAGAATCACCACAACAACAATCAGTACAATTATTGGAGGACTAAGAAATAAAAATGTTTTCATTATAATATAATTTATATCAATTAACGGCACAAATATACATGAATTATTTGAATAGGAAAGCGGTATTCTGTAAATCGCATATAATCAGATAATTAAAAATTGCCGTCAATATGTTTGCAGGATTAATGCGCGGAAATTATCCTGATAATTGTACGCTGCTTTTTTCTGCGGAAAATATCTTCGCAGTATAATTCTGCCAACGGCACACTCATTAACCGAACAGTTTGGACGGCAGCTCGGAAACTTTGCCTATAAATTCGACGTCTATTTTTATTTTGCTCAATTCTGGCGTTTTGCGGTTGTATTTCGATATGAATATTCTGCTGAAACCCAGTTTTTCGGCTTCGGAAATTCTTGCGGCAATTTTGTTTATTGGACGTACTTCGCCCGAAAGTCCGACTTCGCCGGCAAAACACCAGTCCTGAGAAATCGGAATATCGACGGTTGACGACAGTATTGACGATACTACGGCGAGGTCAATAGCAGGATCGTTAACTCTGATACCGCCTGCAATATTTAGAAATACGTCTTTAACTGCCAGTTTAAAGCCGGCGCGTTTTTCCATTACGGCGAGCAGCATGTTCAGCCGTCTTACGTCGAAACCGGTTGTCGAACGTTGCGGCGTTCCGTATGCTGCGGTACTGACCAGAGCCTGCGTTTCGATGAGAAACGATCGCGCTCCGTCGATCATTGCGGCGATAGATGTGCCGCTCAACGGTTCGTCGTGATGCGTTATCAGTATTTCCGACGGGTTGCTTACTTCGCGCAAACCTTGTCCGGTCATCTCAAAAATGCCGATTTCGTCGGTTGAGCCGAAACGGTTTTTTATAGATCTTAAAAGCCGGTATATATAATTGGTGTCGCCCTCAAACTGTAAAACCACGTCAACAATGTGTTCCAGTATTTTAGGACCGGCAATAGAACCGTCTTTGGTAATATGTCCTATAAGAAAAACGGGCGTATTGCTTTCTTTGGCATATCGCATAAGCATGGCGGCACATTCTCTGATTTGCGAAATGCTGCCGGGAGAAGATTCGATTTTTTCGCTGTAAATTGTTTGAATGGAATCAATTACAACAAAATCGGGTTCAAGTTCTTTGGTTTGCTGAAAAATATTTTCGAGCAGGGTTTCCGACAGAATGTAGCAGTTTCCCGAAGTCGAGTATCCAAGTCTTTCGGCTCGCATTTTGATTTGACTGGCGCTTTCTTCTCCCGACACGTATAATGTTTTCAAATCGTGCTGTCTGGCAGCGATTTGGAGGCTCAGGGTCGATTTTCCGATACCCGGTTCTCCGCCAATAAGGGCGATTGAGCCGGCAACAAGTCCGCCGCCCAAAAGCCGGTTCATTTCGTTGTTTTCAAGCATAATGCGCCTGTGAGTTTCAAAATTGATGTCCTGTATCCTGACAGGAGACGCATGTTTGCCGATATTCGACAATACGTCGGACTGTTTACCTGTTACCATTTCTTCGACAAAAGTATTCCATCCGCCGCAGGCGGAGCATTTGCCAAGCCATTTTGGCGACTCGTAACCGCACTGTTGACAGAAATATGCCTTTTTCTGTTTTGCCATCTTGTATTCTAATTTTTTTGTATAAACCGTTTGCCGGAAAAATTCCGAATATTTATGCAAAGGTACAAATTGTTTCCTTAAATCCGCAAAAAAAATATTTGGAAATAAGAAAAGTCTTTTTCAGAGATAAACCGTAGAAATTTTGCCATGAGGAGCGATTTTTTTTCTGCAAACGAATGTAATTACAAATTTTTAGTGTATTTTTGCACAAAGTTTAGTATGGTATAAAGATGTATATACGGCTCATATTGATTACTTTAACATTATTGTGCAATGTTCTGGCAAACGCCCGGCACGATGTCAAAATGGAGATTATACCTGAAACCGATACGATTTTTATCGGCGATCAGGTTACGCTTAAAATCTCTGTGGAATCAAATTCCAAACGGGAATTTTTTGTGTTTCCCGAATTTGAAAAAAATCTCGAAAACGGAATCGAAGTTCTCGAAACCAGAGCAGTTGATACCGTAAAATCGGGAAACGACAGTATCGTAAAACTGGAGCGTCGGTATCTTTTTACGGCTTTCAGCGAAGGAAATTTAAGTTTTTCAAAAATGCCCGTTGTAAGACTTTCAATTTCAGGAGTTATCGACACGCTTTACAGTAGCCAGACACTGTCGCTTTATATAAAGGAAATTCCGCTTGATAAGGATTTTCAGCCTTTCGATATTCGCAACATCAAAACATATCCGTCGAAATTCTGGCTTTACGCATCAATAATTGCAGTTTTGGCGGTATTGCTTGCCGTGGCGATTTTCTTTGCAGCGAGAAAATATTTTAAACGGAAAGAAATTATTCCGCTGAAAAAAATCAACCCGTATGAATGGGCTGTGAATGAACTCGAAAAACTGAAAACTTCCAACATTTCAATTAACAGAACAAAGGAATACTATTCGCAGCTGACCGATATTGTTCGCGAATATATTGAATTGCAGACGGATATTTCGATAATGGAAAAAACTTCGGACGAAATTCTGGCAACTCTGCCTTCGACGGTTTTTTCCGCGCCGGAACTTGTAAAAAATATTGCCGATTTGTTCGGTATTGCCGATTTGGTTAAATTTGCCAAATATCCAGCATCGACGGCAGAATGTGAAGAAAACTGGCAAAACGCATATTTCTTTGTTGTTCAAGGTAATAATATAGTAAACGAAATAAAACAATCCGAAAATGAAGAATCTGTTTCCGGACATTCCCAAACTTGAAAACCCCCAGATACTGTGGCTGTTACTGCTGTTAGTTCCGTATATTGCATGGTATGTCATGCAGGGGAACAGGTCGTGGGCGTCGCTCAAAGTATCAACAATAATGCCTCTGAAAAAAATAAAGGGAGGCTTGTATCGTTTTTTCAGGCACATTCCCTTTGTATTGCGCTGTCTGGTTTTTACGCTTATTATTCTGGCGCTTGCACGACCGAGATCGTCCAAAGAATTTGAACTGACCAGCGTGGAAGGCATTGACATTATGCTGGCGCTTGACGTATCGACCAGTATGCTGTCGCAGGATTTTAAACCTGACAGGCTGAACGCCGCCAAGGACATCGCCATTGAGTTTGTTTCGCAGCGGCAGACTGACCGCATAGGACTGACCGTTTTTGCCGGCGAAAGTTTTATACAGTGTCCAATGACAACCGACAGGGCGACGCTCATAAATCTTATCTCAAAAACGCAAACCGATGTAATTGAAGACGGTACGGCAATTGGAAACGGCTTGGCTACAGCCGTAAACCATTTCAAAAACAGCGACGCAAAAAGCAAGGTTGTGATTTTAATGACAGACGGAGTGAACAACAGCGGAAACGTTACTCCCGAAACAGCTCTGGAAATCGCCAAATTCTACAAAATCAGAATATATACCATTGGAATAGGAAGTAACGGAGAGGCTCTCTGTCCTGTGAGAACGCCATACGGTATTCAGATGGTCTCGGTTCCTGTCGAAATCGACGAAAAATTGATGAAAAGTATTGCCGACGAAACAGGCGGACAGTATTTCCGCGCAACAGACAATACCAAACTTGTAGAAATTTATTCGCAAATAAATGAAATGGAAAAAACCAAAAGTCTCGTTGACAGTTTTCCCGAATATAAAGAAGAATTTTTACAATTCGCTCTGGCTGCATTCTGTCTCCTGATTCTTGAACTGATTGTCAAACTGCTGTTTTTAAGACGGATACCTTAAAAATTATTATCGCATTTGAAAACAGATAAAAGATGAAAGAGGCGCTTTTCGGAAAAACATTGAACGAACTTGTTGATTGCATTAAAAAAAAGGGATTTTCTTCGTTTTACGGAAAACAGATTGCCGAATGGATTTACAGCAGAGACGTTGACAGCATCGGGAACATAACAAATCTGTCGAAACAGGCGCGTGAAATTTTATCTGCGGAATATGAAATCGGAACATATTCCCCCGCAAAAGTTCAAATTTCATCGGACGGTACAAAAAAATATCTATATACGCTAAATTCTGGATATTCCGTTGAATCCGTATATATTCCAGAAACAGAAAGATCAACGCTCTGCATTTCCTCTCAGGCGGGCTGTCGCATGGCTTGCCGTTTCTGCATGACTGCGCGTCAGGGACTTAAAGCCAATCTGACTGCCGGCGAAATTTTAAATCAAATTCACAGTCTGCCCGAAAAAAACAGCCTTACAAATATTGTATATATGGGCATGGGCGAACCGATGGACAATATAGACCAAGTGCTTAAAAGTCTGGAAATTCTGACTTCTGAATATGGTTACAACAAAAGTTACAACCGGATAACGGTTTCGACAACGGGCATAACGGACGGGCTGGTAAAATTCTTACAGTCAAGCAAATGCCGTCTTGCAATCAGTTTGCACAGCCCGTTTGACAGCGAAAGACAAAAGCTGGTGCCGATGCAGAAATTTTATCCCGTTTCTGAAATACTTAAAATCATCAAAAATGACAGGTATCAGCGACGGATAAGTTTTGAATATATCATGTTCGACGGCGTAAACGATACTGAAAAACATGCAAAGGCACTTGTGAAAATGATTGCGGGAAACGGTTACAGAGTAAATCTTATCCGTTTTCACAGAATACCCGACTGCGATTTGAAGCCTTCGAGCGAAAAAAATATTGAGTTTTTTAAAAACTTTCTGAACTCAAAAGGGTTGCTGACAACTGTACGCGCATCGAGAGGCGAAGATATTTTTGCCGCCTGCGGAATGCTTTCGACAATGAAGAATGAAAAATGATATTCAAAAGCATCAAACTGGCTGAAAACCAGAATTTTCATAACCTCAGGTCGTTGACCTGCGGAAGAAACAGCAGGGACGTTGCATGCAACGTCTGTACAAGGCATAATTATACATCAATCAGCCAATTGTTGCGACAGTAAATTTACATAAACTTTATCATTCATTATTAAAATCATGCGATATATATCAGGACATTACGTATTTACAGGCAGCGAATTTATAAAAAACGGAATTGTTGAGGTCGATTCCGACGGAATAATTGCAGGGCTGAGTTCGACGGGCAGAACAGTTTCGGAAAAAGCCGGCGTCGAATTTTACAACGGAATTATAATGCCGGGGCTTGTCAACGCTCATTGCCATCTCGAACTTTCAAACATGAAGGGAATTATACCGGAACATCAGGGCATGAGCGATTTTTGCAAACATGTCATGTTACATCGAAATATAAATCCCGATGAACGTTACAGCGCAATGCGCGACGCCGACAAGTTTATGGAAAATGAAGGAATTGTCGCTGTCGGCGATATTTCAAATACCGAAGCAAGCATTGAGGTTAAAAAAAACAGCAGACTGACATATCGCTCATTTATAGAAACTTTCGGACTTAATCCCGATAAGGCTGACGGTATTATTGACAGGGCAAAAAATCTGCAAAAAATATTCGAGCAGAACGGACTGTCTGCATCAATAACGCCTCACGCTCCGTATTCATTATCGGAAAAACTGCTGTTACTCTCTGTAAATGAAAGCAATAATGCCAGAATTGCCAGTATTCACAACATGGAAAGTCTCGACGAAATGGAACTGTTTGAAACAAAGCGCGGAAAGATGAGAAATCTGTTCGGCGATTATGTTGATTTGTTTATTTACAGTTATGACAGTTCGATGCAACGGTCAGTTGAATATATTGCTTTTGAAACAGACCTGTTGCTGATACATAATACGTTTGTCAACATACATGATTTAAAAAAAATAAATACAGACAGAATGACCTTTGTACTTTGTCCTGCTTCAAATCTTTATATCGAAAACCGTTTGCCCGATATTAATCTTTTTCTGGAAAACAACCTGAAAGTTGCCGTTGGAACGGACGGATTATCCTCTAATACAAATCTTTCGATACTGAACGAACTGAAAATTTTGAACTCTCATTTTCCTCAAATCGGCTTGCACAGTTTACTGCGCTGGGCTACGCTGAACGGAGCGCAGGCTCTGAAACTGGATTCGGAACTAGGAAGTTTTTCCGTAAACAGGCGACCCGGTATCTTGCTGCTTTCTGGAATTGACTTTAAAAACATGCAACTGACAGAACGCAGCAGAATTGAGAGACTGGCGTAACCGTGTTTTTCAAATGATTTCCAGATGCGCTTTCAGCCTCGAAAAATATCGTCTCGACACTGTAATATTCAGGTCGTTGCGCGGTGGAAAAAACATACAGCGCATTGAACTGTCAATTGAAACCAGATGGTCAATATTTATGATATTGTTTTGATTGACCTGATAGAAGGCGCTGTTAATTTTAATTATTTCTTCGGCTGTAATTCCTGTCCGAAATCGGTGTGTTTTACCGTCGGTTTTTATAATTTGCCAGCTTCGCAAATCGTTGTCGTAGCAAAAATACAGAATATCTGCACATTTAAGAATTAAAATACCGGTAGCAGTCTGCACTGCAAATTTATGGTCTTCCCATAATAATTTACGAATCGACTGCTCAAAATCAATATTGTTTGTTTTTATTTTGTGTTTTACCCGTTCAACTATCTGTTCCAGTTCATTGGGCAAATATGGTTTCAGCAAATAGTCGAAGGCTGAAATCCGCAGCGCGTCAATCAGATACTTGTCGTAAGCGCTGTAAAAAACTACGCAAATGTTGGAATGTAGAGAATGACCTGTTTCCTGCAAGAGTTCAAGCCCGCTCATTTCTGGCATTTCCATGTCGAGAAACAGCAACTGAGGCTGCTGTTTAAGTATCGCCGTTTTTGCCTTTTTTGCCGAAACGAAAGTTGCAATAACTTCTATTTCTGGATATTGCTGCAAGTCCGTATAAAGCGATTCTATACAGGCAGGCTGGTCGTCAACAATAATGGTGGTAATCGTGTTTTTCATACAGTGTGAATTATTTAAACAACATATTTAAAATGAATTGGGACGCTAAGCGTTACGATGGTTCCTTTTTTTTCGGAATCGGCGTTGCCTGCGTTACAAATGGAAAACAAAAGTTTATGTGCGTTTTTTGTATTCAAAAGTTCAATTGTTTTATACAGAATTTTCAATCCGTGACCAGTGCCTTTCGAGCTTGCGGAACTGGCGACGTTTCCAAGTCCAACGCCGTTATCTTCAATTTCTATTTTTATATATTCCTTTTCCCTGTTTCTGTCAATTTTTATGGATACGCAATTGTCTGTATCAATGTCTGTAAAAGCGTATTTTAAGGCATTTTCTACCGGTATCTGGATACTCATTGACGGTATCTGGATATTCATATCGACATTTTCAGATATGAGCCAGCGCACATTTGCCCGTCTTAAACCTGTACTTTCATATAAACTGATAAAATTTCGTACCATTTCTATTTCATGGCTCAACGGTATGGATATTTTTTCCGATACCATCAAATTACTGCGGATAGACTGTACAAGCAACTGCAACGGCTGCGCCAGTTCGTTGTAGTGTTGCAGGGCGGGCAAAACGGCGTTGAGTGCGTTGAATGTGAAATGTGGCGAGATGCGGTTTCTGACGTTTTCCATGCGCAAACCGGCAATTGTAGCAATTTGACGTGCAAATTGCAGATTTCTTTTCTGTTTGTAGTACAGCAGAAAAATGGCGACAACAGTCAGAGAGCCAAGTCCGGAAATGTAGATGACAGTATTAAAATGTTTCAGTTCAGCCAGTTCCCTATTGCGCTGTGCAACAAGTATATCGCGTCTTAAAATTGAAGTATCCCTGCTGTAACGTATTTCGATTTCAGCAATATTGTTTTGTGTAGCATTGCTTAAAACAGAATCGTTATAGAAATTGGTTTTGGTGCGATATTCGTATGCTTTCCTGTAATCGCCTTTTTTTGCATACAGCGTTGCCAGCCGTTCATTATTGTAGTACAGATAGTTAGGATAGATTTCATCTGTCGGATAACTGGCTGTCAGCAGTTTTTCCGCTTCTTTCAAATTGTTTTTTTCCAGATACATGGAAGCATACAGTCCGTTTATATAAAATTTTTCCGAGATACCGGCGTCCGGCGAGAGAAATATGTTTGCAGCCCTGTCCAGATGCACTTTTGCAGAATCGGGCTGATGCAACAGCAACAGCATTTCTCCAATATTTGATTCAACTTGTGCGTCAATAAATAAATCCTTAGGCGATTCTCTGAGAAAATATTTTGCTTTTCTTAACCATTCAAGCGCCTTGTCGTATTCTTTTGTCTGATAATAATAAATTGCTCTGTTGTTTGAAAAATAAATTCTTACATATCCTTTCAGCGAATCAAACTGTTTTTCAACTATTTGATAATAATAATCGGACAGTTTATAATTTTTAAGATTGGCATAAACTATTCCAAGACCGACATAGATAAAAGATCGGTTCATGTTGAAATTCAGCGAATCCGACAGCCATAGCGCCTTTCTGTAATAATTGACAGTCTGCATAAAATCGCATTTTCCGTAATAAGTGTCGGCAATGTTCAAATATGTTTTCTGCAACCATTCCATGTCGTTGATACGTCTTATAACATGCTCTGCTTCATGGTAATATTCAAGAGCTTTGTCTTTTTGGTCAATGGTATTGTATATAAATCCCATAGCATTGTTTGCCGAAATTTTCAATGAATCGATGTTTCCATCGCCGCTGTTTTCATGTTGTTCGCAATAGTCAAGTATCTGCTGGGTGATTAAAATTGCTGAATCTATTTTGTTTTCATTGAGTAACTGGTAAGGAATTTGTTCTATCTGTTTGTAAAACAATAAACTGTCAGTGTCTTTACTGTCGCATAAATGCAAATTATCGGCTGAATGTCTGCATCCGCCCAATAAAAAAAACGCAGTAAAACTGATAAAATAAATATTATCAAGACAAAATTTTTTACACAACATATTTTAAAACATATTACAAAAAATAAAATTCCGTAAAATTACGGGGCGGCGAACCGCGTAATCCGTTGAACTTTTCTCCTGCTTTTTTTGTTTTATCTATAATATTATCCATTTTTCACAATAGATTTTCAATAGATTTTCAATAAATTTTTAAATTTATTTTAATGCAAAAATACATGAAATTTTTGATATTCACACTTAAAAATAAAAATCCTGTATAAATCGGTATCAACTGTCAAAAATTTGCGCATCAAATAAAAAACTGAAACATATAAACCTGAAACTTATTTTCAGTCGATTTAAGCTGATGTTAAAAAGTTGTATCAGTTGCGACAAAAACAATACGACAATGCCGACGGTACAACGAAAAAGCAAAAAAATTTTTTTATTTCAAATGGCAGTTTTTACGAATTTTTGCGTCAAAAATCTCACTCCGCAAAGCAAATTTTCGACGATTTATCTTTGAAAAGTACTTTTCAATTTTCTATATATTTTTTTGTGGATTCAGGTGGCAATTTTACTGCGTATTTTTAATTTTTTGCCAACAAACTGTGCATCTTTTTAGTTTTACTCTGTAAAATGGACTGTTTATTTTATTGATATACAGATTGATTTTTCTTTAAAATTTCAATTTTACGGTATGAAGGCAAAAAAGTGTATATTTGCGTCGTAGAAATAAAAAATAAAAAATTAATATTATGTCTAAAAATCGTTTACTAATTCTCGTATTATTCTTTTTCTTCTCTTCCGCTATTCCCATTTCCGCCCAAACGCAATGGCCGGTTTTGAAGCATTACGACCAGAATCATCTGCTAAACATTTCCCTCCCGATCGGAGGAATAGGCACCGGCACGGTCGGGCTTGGCGGAAGAGGCGAACTCCGCGACTGGGCGATCATGAACAGGCCGAATATCGGTCAACAAACCATCGACGGGCTGCGTCCGAAAAACCAGGAGCCGTTTTTTGCCATATATGTTAAGCCTCAGGGACTCAAGGCAGAAACAAAAGCTCTCATCGGCCCTGTTCACGAAAGCGAATATCTTGATGCGGACGGCGTACCGGTAAATAATCATGGTCTTCCGCGATTTTCGGCTGCATCATTTGACGCTGCGTATCCTTTCGGTCAAGTGAATTTATCCGATAAAAACTTGCCGGTAAGTGTAAAAATAAAAGCATTCAACCCCTTCATTCCTGGCGACGCCACAGCCAGCGGAATACCTATCGCCATTCTTCGATATGAGGTAACAAACCATGCAAATGTGCCGACAGAGGTAGCAGTTTGCGGTACAATGCGCAATTTTATCGGAAAAGACATTAACAAAAAGCCAAAAAATAATATAAACGCCTTCCGGGAAAACGCTTTGTTCAAAGGTATTTACATGACAAGCGACAGTGTCCCGAAAAACGACGCTGCCTACGGCACAATTGCCTTAACCACAATCGAAAACGACAAGGTAACATATCGAAGAAGCTCCATAATTGACGATTGGAGCAATGCGATGCTCAATTTCTGGGACGATTTCAGCGACGACGGTCTCCTTATCGACAAAGATCGCCTCATAGACGACAATCCTATGGCTTCATTATCAGTAAAAAAGACCATTCCGGCAGGAGGGATTGCCACTTTTACATTTTATCTTGCATGGCATTTCCCCAACAGGATCGCCTGGGCAAATAACAACGCCATAGTAGGCAATTATTATACCACTATATATAAGGATGCCTGGAATGTTTTGGAACAGGAAGCGCCCAAAATCCCGGAATTGGAAAGAAAAACGCTTGAGTTTGTCGACGCCTTTATACGAAGCGACTACCCCGCAGAGGTCAAGGAAGCAGCATTGTTTACCCTTGCCCACCTCCGCTCTCAGAACGTATTCAGGATAGAGTCCGGCCACCTCATGGGCTGGGAGGGAATCGACAAGACGAGAGGAAAAGGCTACGGCACATGTACTCACGTATGGAACTACGAGACAGCGACTTCCTTCCTTTTCGGCGAGCTGGCAAAGACCATGCGCGACGTTGAATTTAACTATGCGCTCGACTCCACCGGCCTTATGAGTTTCCGCGCCAAACTTCCACTTTCAGCCGCGAGCGAATGGAAGGCCGCAGCCGCTGACGGACAAATGGGGACGATCATGAGGTTTTACCGCGACTTTCTCCTTTCCGGCGACAAGCAATTTTTATCAAATAACTGGGAAAATGTAAAGAAAGCCATCTCTTTTGCATGGATAAAAGGCGGATGGGATGCCGATCAGGACGGCGTTATGGAAGGCTGCCAGCACAATACAATGGACGTTGAATATTATGGGCCTAACCCTCAAATGCAATTCTGGTATCTTGGCGCTTTAAAATCCAGCGAAGAGATGGCAAAGGAAATGAAAGATAAAATATTCGAGAAAAAATGCCATGATTTATTCGTAAGCGGAAGCAATTTTATGGACGAAAAACTGTTCAACGGAGAATATTATATTCAGAAAATTATGCCCCCTAAATCACGCGATGATATTAACCCGGCATTAATTATCGGAATGGGAGCAAAAGATGTTACAAATCCGGTTTATCAGCTCGGAGAAGGATGCTTGGTTGACCAGTTAGTCGGTCAATATATGGCTCACGTACTTGGTCTCGGATACCTTGCTAAACCGGAAAATATTCGCACAACATATCAGACAATTATGAAGTATAATTATGTGCCTGATTTCTCAAACGTATTCAACAATATGAGATCTTATGTAATGGGCGATGAGGCCGGATTAATCATGGCTAGTTGGCCTAAGGGACGCTTGCAGGTTCCTTTCCCTTATTTCTCGGAAGTTATGACCGGATATGAATATGTTGCAGCCATTGGAATGATTTATGCAGGCGAAACGGATAACGGATTAAAGTGTATTAAAAGTATTCGCGACCGCTTCGATGGAGTTAAAAGAAATCCGTTTGATGATCCCGAATACGGGCATTTTTATTCCCGTGCAATGGCTTCCTGGTCATCCGTACTTGCTGTTTCCGGCTTTCATTATTCAGGGATAGAAAAGAGCATGGAATTTACTGCAAAAGAAGGCGTATATTTCTGGTGCAACGGCTATTCTTACGGTACATGCAAGGTGGAAAAAGACGGCGTACAATTACAGATATTAAAAGGAAATATCACATTGAATAAATTTAAATTATCTGACGGGCGCCAGGCGAAATTGAAGAATTTTATCCTTAATGAAGGCGAAATTAAAAGCATAAAAATAAATTAAAACAAAGCCGGCAAACATTAATTATTAATGCGAATCAGGAGTAAAAATGTCCCTGCGGGACAAAATTTTCATAACCGCAGGCGAGCGATAGCGTTGCCTGCGGACTTTGCCCCTGCCATGACACGGCTTAAAAAGCCGAACCTTCATAACCGCAGGCGAGCGATAGCGTTGCCTGCGGCTAAAAACGACAACAACCGACTGCCTGAAAGACAGAACTCTATCGCAAAAGCATTAAAGTTTTGCCTTTCAGACAAAGATGAGAACGATTGTACTACCGCAAACTGCGCTTCGCTTGTATGCGGTTATGAAAATTAAGCCCATTCGGGCTAAAAAAACGTTTTAAACCCCTGATTCGCATGAATTGTGAAAATTATGTAATTCTGTCTATTCATGCGACTGATTAATTGCAGGCGAGCTTTCACAAAAAAGCAGGCGAGCTTTTCAAAAAAGCAGGCGAGCTTTTCAAAAAAACAGGCGAGCTTTTCAAAAAAGCAGGCGAGCTTTCATAAAAAAGCAGGCGAGCTTTCACAAAAAAGCAGGCGAGCTTTCACAAAAAAGCAGGCGAGCTTTCACAAAAAAGCAGGCGAGCTTTTTCAAAAAAGCAGGCGAGCTTTTTCAAAAAAGCAGGCGAGCTTTCACAAAAAAGCAGGCGAGCTTTTTCAAAAAGCAGGCGAGCTTTTATCAATTGACAATTGATAATTGTCAATTGATAACCGTAGAGACGCTATAAAACAATTGTAGAGACGCCCAAATTGGGCGTCTCTACAAAGATGACTGATAAAAGCAGGCGAACTTTTATCCATTGTCAATTGTCAATTGTCAATTATTCCTGTCGGCGACTGATTGTCAGGGTTTGCGTTGATATGCCCCCTACCGAGAGCATATCTGTATCGGCAAGTTTCACCGTCAATGTATCAGTGTTGCCACTCACCATCTTTTCCGAACCTTGATGCGAAATGGTAAGATGAGTAATTGCTTTGCCGTCGGCAAAATGAGCAACAGTATCAGCCATTGAAAACAGCGTCGAGCTGCTTTTGAAACTGAACGGTGCATCGAAAGCGCCTGTTGCGCTGTTGCGATTTACCTGAACAGTAATCTGATTACCGTCGTCGGGAGTTAATTCGGCAGCATATTTGGCGGAAGCAAGGCTTACAAATATTTTGTTTTCAGGGTTTTCATATACTGCTCCTTCTTTTTGCGTGCATGATACTGCAAAGAACGCAACAGGCAAAAGCCATAAACTTGTTTTTATATTCTTCATAAAATCTTTATTTAAAATGTTATCATGACAGCGGATTCTGGTCGGCTGCCTTCAATTCTTCGTTATTATCCATTTCGGTTTGCGGAATTTGATAAATAAATTTCCATGAACCGGCATTTACACTGTTCTTAACCATGTGATTACTTCCTGTATATGTGCGGTCAACGCTTTTTCTCAGTCGTAAATAATCGTAGAAAATACGCCCTTCGCCCCAGAGTTCTATACGTTTTTGCAGAAATACGTCTTCAACGGTTGCATTTGTGCGGTTTTTGCTCCATTCAGGGTCTCGCACATCCATCAATATTTTTAGGACATTGTAAGCATCGCCGTTTTTACCCTGTTGTGCCAGAGCTTCTGCTTCAATCAGATACATTTCGGAAGCACGCATGTACAGGTAGTCGGCAAGCCATCCGGTTACTTTTTTGAATTTGAAATTACAGTACGACGGCGCATTTTCTTCTGCCACACTGGATTTTAGGTCAACAGGCGCGTCAGGGTCTTTGAACTGCTGCCTGCGAATGTCGCTGACAGCCATTGCTCTATACAGTCGTGCGTCAATAAGTTTGGGAGCAAAGGTTGTGCTGCCATAGCCAGCGTCGAACGAACATACGTGCGAAAAAAACGAAGCAAACATTGTAGTTGTTTCAGCCGTAATATCGGCGCCCCACATCCATTCCTTATTGTTAATGTCGCCAAAATTATCGGCGACGGTTTCAGCTCCGCTCATCAGAGTATATTTTTGTCGTGCCATTTTTGCATATTGAGCCGCGCGTTCCCAGTCGCCAACAACCATCAGTGCGCGGGCAAAAATTCCGGCAGCCACGCTCTGGTCAATAGCGGTTTTGGTTTTGCGTTCTGCGCCGTTCAGTAAATTAACAGCTGTTTCAAGGTCGGTCAGGATTTTATCATAGACTTCGCTGACTTTGCCGCGTCCGCCAACAGACGGTCTGTCGTCGTTTGAAGTAAGCGTCAGCGGAATACCGGGTTTGTCTTCGTTTTCACTGTATGTTTGCTGAAAACGTTGCACCAGCGATAAAAAAGCATAGGCGCGAAGAGCCAGCGCTTCACCCAAAACGGTTTTTAGAGGCGCGTCGGTAACGGTAACAGGCACTTTTTCTATAACTTCGTTACATTTCCCGATTACGGAATACAGATATTTCCATGTATTGAGAGGACGCGCGTAAGCTGCGTCATTATTGTCTATATCGTAATCGTAAATGAAGTGTGTTCGATAGGAAATCACCATATCTTCGGTCATTAAATCGCCGGCAAGTCCTACGGACATTTCGCCGAAAGCATCGTGTCTGGATTGATAGACCGTCATTTCGTTATATGCGCCCAGTATCGTTGAGTTAAGCAGATTAACGACGCCGTCTCCTCCGCCGTTTTCTACAAGATCATTAATCTGATCTTTTGTGGCAAACTGCGTTGTGTCGGGGTCTAAAAATTCTTCGCCGCAAGATATTGCAGTTGCTGTCAGCAGCAGTAACCCCATTATTTTATATAAATTATTTTTTTTCATGATATTGTTTCAATTAAAAATTAACATTTAAACCAAGCGAGAAAGAGCGCACGGCAGAATAGGCGTAAGTGCCGGAACCGCTGATATATATACGCGGGTCGTACCCCTGACGCGCTGAAAACAGAGCGATATTTTCGCATGTAAAAAAGATTTTCAGTTTATCGATACTGATTTTTTCGACCAGTTTTTTGGGCAAAGTATATCCCAGAGTTATGTTGTTGATACTGAAATACGATTTGCTTACAAGAAAACGGTCAGACTGGGTGGTCTGATTGCCAAGTCCGTATTGCAGGCGCGGAACGTCTGTTATCTGCCCCGGAGCAGTCCAGCGACGGGCAACTACGTCTTTGTGAATACCGGAAGTTGCATCTTCCAGCGAAGTCATAAGGTTCATGTAATGATTATCCCAGCCATAGCCGCCGAACTGAAAGGCAGTTTGAACAGATAACTCTAAGCCTTTCCATTCAACTGTCGTATTCATACCGCCGTAAATGTCGGGCAGAGCGCTTTTGCCTGTCTGGTATTTCGACGCTTCTCCATATTCGGTAACAACCTTGTCGCCGGTAACATTACCGTCGTCGTCTTTTTCTTCGGCATACCACAGCGCCTTGCCCGTAGCGGGATCGACGCCTGCCGATTTATATGTATAAAAATCGTATATTGAACCGTCTGTTTTATACCAGTAATATGAGGCAACATAGCCTTTTCCGTCTTTATCCTTGTCTTTTGGCAATTCCATAATTTTGTTTTTCTGGGTAGTTAAATTTCCTTTGATTTGCCACCAAAAGTCTCTGGTTTTGATAATATCCACGCCCAGTTCTATTTCTATTCCGCTGTTTTTCATGGTTATTGCGTTGTCCCAAATCCATGCCGGCAAACCTTGCGAAGTTGCAAGAGGTTTCTGATACAGAAGGTCGCGAGTAATTTTCTGATAATATTCCACGCCTCCAAATATCTTGTCGAACAGCCGGAACTCGATTCCCGTATTGAAATTTTCGCTCCGTTCCCATTTGAGTTTGGGGTTTCCGCGCATTGTATATGTTACGGCAATATCGCCTCCGGCAGATGAAACTTCATACTGGTCTTGATAAACATTATACATTAAATATCCGTCGGGGTCAAGCAGAGCGTCGTTTCCCTGCGTACCGTAACTGACTTTCAGCTTTAATTCGTTTAACTGCGATATATCGTTCAGGAAATTCTCCTTACTGATTATCCATGCGCCGCCGGTTGACCAGAATGCTCCCCAGCGACTGTCGGGTGAAAAACGCGAAGAACCGTCGTAACGCAAACTTGCCGAAAGGAAATACTTTTCACGATAATTATATTGAACGCGCGACAAAAGGGATTCCAATGAATAGGTTTGCGAATACGAAGTTGCGCCCATCAGTCGTGCGCCATTCGCCAGTTCGGGATTTGAGGGAATCAGAAAATTTTCTTTTTCAGCTTCCAGATGGTTGTTTTTCCGACGTACCGTTTCATGTCCTGCCAGTATGTCAATGCCGTGTCCATCGACAATTTTGTTCCATGTAAGCAACTGTTGCGAGGTAAGCAAAAACATTTTTTTTGAAGTTCGCTTGTTTCGACCTCCCACATTCAAAGCGTCGCCGCCTACCGGAGTTTGAAAACTGTTTGAAAAATCGCTGTTTGTTTCTGCCGACACGCTGAGTTTCAGTTTAAAGTCTTTCAAAAACGAAAATTCGGCAAAACCCGAAGCTGTGGCATAGTCGCAGTCCGAATCCCGTATATCGTTTTCCAAAGCGTTCAACGGATTGGTTCCGGGCGAGTAAGGGGTGTTAAATTCGTACTGTTTATTGCCATTTTTGTCCAAAATCGCTTTGCCTGTTGTTTTATCATACTGATAAATTGGATAAATCGGCGGATTTTGCTGTGCAAACATAAATATGTTTGAATAGGTACTGGCGCGGTTCGACGCCCATGGATTGCTCATGTATGCTTTTGCATACGAAATATTTGCGCCTGTATGCAACCACGAAACAACCTCCTGTTCCAACTTTACGCGACCGGTGTAACGCTGAAAATCGGAAGCGGTAATATACGATTTTTCGTCCAGATAGCCAACCGACATATAGTAACTGTTTTTACCGGTACCACCGCTGACACTGATTATTTCTTCGTTGCGGAAACCTCTGCGGAAGGGGTCTTTCAACCAGTCGTCATTCCATGCGGCTACGGCTGCGGGGTTCAATTTTCCATCAGTACCGACTACCTGATTTACAGGAACATTGGTAAATGGATTAAACCCTTTTGTTTCTACAATTAAATTGTCGCTTGCATAAGCGGCAGGATTCGGATCACCGTCGGCTATACCCTTATTGCGCAGGGCTTCCCACAAAAGTTCCAGATATTGACCTTTGTCGGTAACTACATCGTATGCCGGAATACCGCGTTCGTTAAATCCGAAACGGGCTTCAAAATTTACCCGCGCTTTACCGGAAACGCCTTTTTTGGTTGTAATCAAAACTACTCCATTTGCTCCGCGAGCGCCGTAAAGAGAATTGGCTGCGGCGTCTTTTAAAGTTGTAACAGATTCAATATCAGTCATGTTGATAGAGCTGAGCGAATTTTCTACTGTAATTCCGTCCACAACATAAAGCGGTTCTGAACTGGCAGAAATAGAACCTACGCCACGAATACGGATTGTAGCGGAACTTCCCGGCTGCCCCGAAGAGCTTACGACCTGAACGCCAGACATGCTGCCCTGCAAGGCTTTCGATACGTCGGCAACCTGTCGTTTTTCAAGCATTTCAGACTTCACTGAGGAAGCAGAGCCTGTAAATGAACTTTTTTTAGTTGTTCCGTATGCAACAACCACTATTTCGTCAAATTCCTGCGCCGCTTCTTTCAAAACCATATCCAGCACAGTTTTTGTGCCGACTGTAATTTCTTCAGTTGTGTATCCAAGATACGAAAAAACCAGAACGGAATTATTCCCCTGTACATTAATTGAATATTTCCCGTCTGTGCCGGTAGTTACTCCCACATTCGAACCTTTTAAAACAACCGATACGCCGCCCAGCGGCTCGCCAGCGACATTGCCAACAGTTCCGCCGACCTGTTTCTGCGCCGAAACGTTAACACAACACAAAGTCAGCCACACACTGACAAATAATAACAATATCCGTCGCCGGAACCTTGCCGGCGGAGAATAGCAACTTAAAACAAATTTTTTAATCATGATTTTATTAAGTCTAATATTTGCAAAACGGCAAACGCCGCATGCAATCCTGTAAAAAATAAATTTCGTAGATATAACCGGTAAACCGGTAAATACCGTACAGATAAAATATACGTAACTATCTGAGGGAATCTCTCTCTCTCTCTCTCTCTCTCTCTCTCTCTCTCTCTCTCTCTCTCTCTCTCTCTCTCTGGTAAAAATTAAACTGTCTGTACAAAATGTATTTAACCTGTCAAAAAACAGACATGTTAATAACGTTTTTTTGCAACAATATTTGAGACTTCGATACATTTTGTAACTTACAATTTTCACAATTTTTAACGTGCAAAAATACAAATTTTTTTTTTAATATCAAGATTTTTTTTCACTGTAAAAAAAACGATGCAATTTTTTAAATTACATATCATGTTGATAATATGATATATACAGTAGAAAAGATGAAGAAATAAGTAAATTAAAATAGACAATAAATTTTTAGCATTTATCTGAAATCTGCAAAAAAATATTAAAAAATATTAAAAGTTCTTTTCACAGATAAAATAAAAATAGCTCGTTAAAATACATAATTTATGCGAATCAGGAGTTAAAATGTCCCTGCGGGACAAAATTTTCATAACCGCAGGCGAGCGATAGCGTTGCCTGCGGCTAAAAACGACAATAACCGACTGCCTGCGGTTATGAAAATTACTGTCCTTTCAGAACTTTTAATCCTGATTCGCATACATTAGCGTTTATGTAAATTTATTTGAGTATATACTGTCTGAAAGCCAGAATTTTCATAACCGTATGTCGTTTGACATACGGACAAACATTTTCTGATACACAGGGTTCTGCCTTTACAGGCAGCGTTATCGTCTCACTGTTTCTTCCGGCGGTCGTTGACCGGCGGTTATGAAAATTATGGCTTTAAGCCAGATATATGCTTTCCAATAGCATATTTAATTTTACATAAACTCTATTATAGAAAAATGGAAAAATTACTGGAAATCAAAATTTTCATATACTCAGGTCAACGCTTTTCGCAGAGACGCGATTAATTGCGCCTATGCTTTAAAACATCACATTTGAATTTTTGCATAAATTCTATTTTATAACTGTCATGTTTTCAATATAATATGCCGAATTAAAAATTTTATTAACCAAATTTTTCTGTTAAAAAATTTGTTCTATTAAAAAAATTTGTATCTTTGCATGTTAAAAAATATGAAATTAGATTACAAAAATGTGTCGAATTGTTAAAAATTGTTGTAAAAAACCGGTATTCACAGCTGTCTCTTTTGACAGACTGAATACGGTTTGTATGTACAGTTCAATTTTTACAGACAGTTCAATTTCTGCCAGAGAGAGAGAGAGAGAGAGAGAGAGAGAGAGAGAGAGAGAGAGAGAGAGAGAGAGCAGAAGAGTTTGCCGGAAAAATTCCGGAATTTTTGCAGATATTCCCATTACGGACACTGTTTTAGGGTTGTCCGTAAACTGTTTATTTCATCTAAAATTTAAATTTTTTTCAGATGAAAAAACACGTATAAATATAAGAAAAACAGATTTTTCACTAAAAATAAATTCAAGCTATGAGTTGTAAAACAGTTAATATTTTAAACAGAAGGAAGACTGTCTTTTTTCTTGTGGCGCTGGCAGCCATGTTTGCCGGCGTCGAGGCAAACGCACAGGAAAAGCTCAGTCTTAAAGGCAAGGTAATTGACATCGAGGGAACTCCCCTGTCTGGCGTCAGCGTATATGTCGAAGGTTCAAGTCTCGGCACCGTTACAAGCGACAATGGCGACTACGTTCTGTCAAACGTTCCGAAAGGAAGCGTGGTTATATTCCAGATGGTTGGTTATGTAACGCAGAAGGTGAAAGCGAGCGAAAAAACCGAAATCAACGCTGTGATGCAGGAGGAATCCGAATCGCTGGAAGAATTGACAATTGTTGCTTTCGGGCAGCAGAAAAAGGAAAGCGTTGTCTCGGCAATTACCACCATATCGCCGAAAAACCTGAAAGTGCCGTCGAGTAACCTTACTACGGCGTTTGCAGGTCAGATGGCGGGAATGATTTCGTACCAGTCAACGGGAGAACCGGGAGCCGACAATGCCGAGTTTTTTATTCGCGGCGTTACCACTTTCGGCTATAATGTCGATCCTCTTATTCTTGTCGATAACATCGAAATCACTAAAACCGAGCTTGCCCGTATCCAGACAGACGATATCGAAAGTTTTTCGTTAATGAAGGACGCTGCGGCAACGGCTCTTTACGGCGCTCGCGGAGCCAACGGCGTTATTCTTGTCAAAACCAAGGAGGGACAGGCGGGCAAAATGAATTTGTCGGTCAGAATCGAAAATACTTTTTCGACTCCTACCCGTCAAATTGAATTAGCCGACCCCGTTACCTACATGAAAATGCACAACGAGGCTCTGGTTACGCGCGACAGAAACGCTTCGCCGCTGTATTCGGACGATAAAATCGTCAATACCGTACCCGGTTCCGGTTCGCTGATTTACCCTGCTACGGACTGGCGAAAGGAGCTGTTGAAGGATTATGCTTCAAACCAGCGCGTTAATCTGAGCGTGCGCGGCGGCGGAAACATTGCCCGCTACTATGTAAGCGCGTCGTTTTCGCAGGACAACGGTATTCTGAAAGTTGACGAAAACAGAAACAACAATTTCAACCAGAATATTGATTTGAAAACTTATACCCTGCGCTCAAACGTCAATATCGATCTTACAAAAACAACAGAGTTGAAGGTCAGCCTCGACGGTACTTTTGAAGATTATACCGGTCCGCTGGGCAGCGGCTCTGACATGTACAAGCTGATTATGAAAAGTAATCCGGCGCTTTTCCCTGCAAAGTATCCAATAGACGCCGAACATTATTTTGTAAAGCATACCATGTTCGGAAACGTCGAGGACGGACAGTATCTGAATCCGTATGCCGAAATGGTTCGCGGATACAGAGATTACAACAAGTCTATTATGGGCGCACAGATGGAAGTAAATCAGAAACTTGACTTTATTGCAAAGGGATTGAGCATACGGGCGCTGTTCAACACCAAACGCGAGGCAAGGTCTGAAATTTCGCGCTATTATGTTCCTTACTACTACCGGCTTATAAGCTACGACCCCTACAATCAGTCGGATTATCACATTGGTCTGATTAACGTGGACAATTCGTTCGGAGAAAGCCTGTCCACAACGAGAGCGTCTGATTCTCCATACGTGCTTAACACCATGTATTTCGAATCGTCGCTGCTTTACAGTACCCAACTTGCCGACAAGCACGATATTGGCGGACAGCTGGTATATACCATGCGCAACAAGACTGTTCCGCTAACCGGCACGGAAAGCCGCGCAAACGTAATCAATTCGCTTCCGTACCGCAACATGGGACTCGCCGGACGTTTGTCATACGGATACGATTCGCGCTATCTTGCCGAGCTTAACTTCGGGCTGAACGGCTCGGAACGTTTTGCAAAAGCTCACCGCTGGGGCTTTTTCCCTTCGGTAAGCGCAGGCTGGATTATTTCAAACGAAAAGTTTTTCGAGCCGCTTAAAAAAGTTTTTACGCTTGTAAAAATACGCGGTTCATACGGTATGGCTGGCAACGACAACATCAGCGACGAACGTTTCCTGTAT
This sequence comes from Prevotellaceae bacterium, assembly GCA_031257315.1. Classification (GTDB taxonomy): domain Bacteria; phylum Bacteroidota; class Bacteroidia; order Bacteroidales; family UBA932; genus JAIRLF01. The sequence continues at coordinate 29,744 of JAIROW010000035.1, read as the reverse complement.
CTGTCCGACGTAAATCTGAACAGCACAAGCAATGCATGGGTTTTCGGAGAAGAAAGCGGTTATTTTAAACCCGGCATATCGGTTTCGCGCTATGCCGCGCCCGACATCAGCTGGGAAGTGTCGTACAAGACAAATATTGCGCTGGAACTTACGCTGCTGAAAGACTTTGTGATGGTTGGCGAGTATTTTACCGAAGACCGTACAAAAATCTTGCAGACACGCTCGTCTATTCCCTATTCCATGGGGCTGTGGAATCCGGGCAGCGTCAGAGCCAATCTTGGCGAAGCTCATGGCAAGGGCTTTGAATTTTCGCTGAATTACAGCCATTCGTTCAGTAAGGATTTCTGGATTCAGGCAAGAGCAAACTATACCTACGCAGTCGCCAAATATACAAAATATGAGGAGTACGACTATGTAAACGAGCCATGGAAACGGCATGTCGGCACAGCTACAACGCAGCAGTTCGGTTATATTGCCGAAGGGCTGTTTATCGACGATGCCGAAGTAGCCAATTCGCCTGTGCAGGCGGGCGCAATGGCAGGCGATATAAAATACCGCGACCTTAACGGCGACGGAATAATCAGCGACCGCGACCAGACTGCAATCGGCTATCCTACAACGCCTGAAATACAGTACGGATTCGGTCCTTCGATTGGCTGGAAATCATGGGACTTTTCGTTCTTTTTCAACGGCGTTCACCGGCGCTCGTTCTGGATAAATTATGAAAACGTTTCGCCTTTCTTCAATACCGTAGCAGGTTCGAGTACCGTTGACGGTTCAAGAATCGGACACAACGCTCTGGCAAAATTTATTGCCGACAGCTACTGGTCTGAAAACAACCGTAACTTGTACGCCGAATGGCCCCGCCTTTCGACTTCGCTGGCAAACTCGCAAAACAATTCATATACCAATACATGGTTTATGCGCGACGGAGCGTTTCTGCGCCTCAAACAGGTTGAACTTGGATATACGCTGCCCGAAAAATTAGTGCAGAAAGCCGGAATGACAAGTTTCCGTCTGTATGTTACCGCTACAAACCTGTTTTGTATCAGCAAATTCAAACTCTGGGACGTTGAAATGGCTGGAAACGGTCTTGCTTATCCCATTCAGAGAGGCTTTAATATAGGTATAAACGCTACTTTTTAATTTTAATCTGTTACTGTAATGAAAAAGTTAAAATATTTTTATGTATCGATACTGTTAATTTCAACAGTATTAACATCGTGCAACTACATGGACATTGTTCCCGACATGGTTGCAACCATCGAAGGAAACGCATTTTCGATGCGTGCGCAGGCTGAAAAGTATTTCTTCACCTGCTACTCATACCTGCCATACGCCGGTTCGCCATACGACGACCCTGCAATGCTTGGAGGCGACGAAATGTGGCTGTCTCCGTACAATAACAATTACAGCAATGCAAAAAATCTTGCAACCGGCGCACAGCGTGCCAATGAACCGTACTTTGACTACTGGCGCGGCGCGGCGGGTGGCAAAAACCTCTATCGGGGTATTTCCGACTGCAACATATTTCTTGCAAACATCGACCGCGTGCCTGACATGAGCATCGCCGAAAAAAACCGCTGGCGGGCAGAAGTCGAAATCCTGAAAGCTTATTATCATTTTTACCTGATTCGAATGTACGGACCAATTCCTATCAAGGACGTAAATGTTTCGATTGAGGCTGATACCAAAGCCACGCACGTTTTCAGAAATACTGTTGACGAATGTTTCAGTTACATTGTAAACAAAATGGACTCGATTATTAAACTCGAATACCTGCCCGAAGTTATTCAGGACAAAGCAAATGAAGCCGGTCGTATTACAAAAGGCATTGCCCTTGTGCTGAAAGCAAAAATGGCGGTATATCGCGCAAGCCCGCTTTTCAACGGCAATACCGATTACAGAGGCTTGAAAGACAGACGCGGAATAGAAATCTTCTGCCCCGAAAAAACCGAAGAGCAGAAACGCCAGCTCTGGAGCGAAGCCGCCGAAGATTGCAAAGAAGCCATTGATTTTCTCCGTTCCTCGGGGCTGGCAAGTCTGTACAAATATACCGGAACAGAGTACGGCGCCGATATTTCGCAAATTACCAGAGACGTGCTTACTCTGAGGCTGGCGCTTACCGAAAAATGGAACTCCGACATTATCTGGGCTAATACTAACGGCTGGACAAACGAGAACCAGCGGCAATCCCTGCCACGCGACATTGAGGCGGCAAAAGCGACTAATACAGAGCAGCGCGGCAACTTTGCAGTACCGATAAAAATTCTCTATCAGTTCTATACCAAAAACGGCGTGCCGATTGAAGAAGACAAAACATGGAGCTATACGGACAGGTTTGTTCCGCGAACGGTCGGAGAAGACCAGCGATACAGACTTAAAACAACCGAACAAACCATAGGAATGCACTTTGACCGCGAACTGCGCTACTATGCAAGTATTGGCTTCGACGGAGGAATATGGTTCGGGCAGGGAACCAACAGCGAAGACCAGTTTCTGCAATGCAAAATGGGGCAGGCTGCTGCAAATCAGGTAACGCATACATGGAATGTTACCGGAATGTTTCCAAAAAAGTTAGTGCATCCCAAAACTGCCGTCTCGGCCTCGGCTACCGGTTTTACGGCGCAGCAATATCCGTTCCCATTTATCCGGCTGCCCGAAATCTTCCTGCTGTATGCCGAAGCGCTCAACGAAGCGGAAAATTCGCAGTCGAACCGCGACCTCGCAATAAGCTATCTCGATTCCGTAAGAATACGCGCAGGGCTGAGAGGCGTAAAAGCATCGTGGCGCGATTTTTCTGTCAACCCCAGCAAACCTGACACTCAGGAAGGGCTTCGCAGCATTATCAAACAGGAAACTCTCATAGAGTTCGCCTTTGAAGGACACAGATTCTGGGATTTGCGCCGCTGGAAAGACGCTCTGCGCGAGTATAACAAACCGATTACAGGCTGGAACATTACTTACAGCTCGACTGTTGAATATTATACCGAAACGCTGATATATCAGACAAAATTCACCCCGCGCGACTATTTCTTCCCCATTCACGACGGAGAAATTCTGCGCAACAGTAACACGCTTCAGAATTATGGCTGGTAAATGGCAATCAATTAACAAATCAATTAATAATTTATGTATGAAATCTGTTAAAAATTTGAATATGGCAGGAAAATTTTGTTTTATAACGCTTGTTGCAGCGCTATTTCTGTCGTGCGGAGAAGACGACGTTAATACTCCGCACGGAAGCGCTCAAGCTCCGCAAAAGGTAACAGTAGATAATATAATTAACTACGAAGGCATGTCGGTAGTATATTTTTCGCTGCCCGACGATAAAAACCTGAAATATGTAAAAGCTGAATGGACTACCGACGACGGCGTAGCAATGAACACTACCGCATCGTTTTATACCGATTCGGTTGTGATACAGGGTTTCAAGGACGCATGTACCGCCGACGTGAAAATCTATTCGGTCAGCTCTGGCGACGTTTATTCCGAACCGGCGACAGCGCAGGTCAGCCCGAAAAGACCACCCTATCTCACCGCTTCCGAAAACATGGTTGTCAGTCCGTACTTTCTCGGCTTAAAAATTTTGGCGCAAAACAGCACCGGAGCGCGTCTGTCGATATATATGTACAGAGAAAACACTAAAACGCCGGACGGCTGGGAAGAAATCGGGCAGTATCATTCGTCGGCAACAATTCTTTCATGCAGAGTTGGTAAACAGGATACCGTAGAAACAAAATTTGCAGTCAGAATTAAGGACAATTTCAACCACTGGTCTGATTACAAAACATCAACGTTCACGCCAATGTGGGAAACCGAGTGCGACAGACTGATATTTGCCGAATGTCAGGTACACCGCATCGACCCTGAAAGCGGCGAACCGGTATTCGACGCAGAATCTACCGACTGGGACGGACATCAGATGCACTCGTGGTCGGGCAGTAACGTGGCTTTTAACAAACTGTGGGACGATGAAAAAATGAAATCGGCAGCCTCCTGCTATCATACCAAACCCTCAGGCACAAAACTTCCGCAGTCATTCTGCATCGACCTTGGCAAAGCATACACTCTGAGCCGTGCAATGGTCTGGCCCCGCGCCTCCGATACCCGAATGGGCGGTTCGGGCGACGACTGGCAGCACGTTTACAAGGGCGGTATGCCAAAACATGTCAGAATATACGGAGCCAGATATACCGGCGACGACCCGAAGCACAACCTGCCCGACGACATAAGCGACCCGACGGGCTGGATACTGCTTGGAGACGACTATTTCAGGCAGGCAGACGGCTCTGTTGACCCCATTACTTCTGGCGTAGGAAGCGAAGACAATCGACTTGTGCTTGAAGCCGGTTTTGAAGTGGAATTTGAAGACCCCGGTACAAAAATACGTTACGTCCGTTTCCAGACCATCGAACTATACGGCGCTGGAACGTCGGCAGTAATGCTGTCCGAAATTGAATTTTATGGCTCTGACAAATAACATTAATAATTATTGAGATATGAAAACTGGTAAATTTTTCATCATTACAGTCTGGCTGGCTCTGTTTGCCGCAGCCTGTACCTCTATGGACGAAAACTACAAAGATTTTGTTGAAGGCGGTCCCGAAACATATCTTACAAAACTCGCTCCCGAAGATATAACCATTACAGGCGAACGCAACAAGGCGCATGTAATAATGCCCAAAATGAAAGACCCGCGTGCCAAACAGGTGCGCGTTTACTGGGCTAACAAAACGAAGGACACCGTGCAGACACTGAACAGAGACGCTGAAACGCCGTTCAATATCAACAATCTTGAAGAAGGAACATACATTTTCGAGTTTGTTCTGATGGACGACGCTGGCAACAAATCGCTCGCTACTCCGGTAACTGCAACCGTTTACGGCAGCATATACGAAGCGTATCTGATGAACCGTCCCGTAACGTCTTATGAAAAAGACTCGCAGACAGGAAAATTAAAACTTGATTTTGCCGAAGTGCGCGAAAAAACAATGTTAAATACCGAAATTGTATGGAGCGAAAACGGAACAGTTAAAACAGCCGAAGCCGACACTATTGCACGAGAATTGGAGCTGAACGGCTTTAACGCTCATTCGTTCAGTTACCGCACAGCCTATAAACCCGGACAGACAGACACATTCTACTCCGCATGGTCGTATTTTACTATGATCCCCGACCCCGAAGAGATTGTTTACGACAGAACTGACCGGAAATTCACATTCCCAGACCTCTCTGCCGACGACCACTGGATAGGTTACGAAATGACATGGACTGACCGTATCTCATTTGAAACTTTATCGGAAACATTGGACGGATACGAATATCAGAATCCGGAATACAGGAGCGCCGAATTTCAGTATTCAGTCCTGTTCGACTATAACGGACAGACGCTAAAAACCCGACAGACATCAAAAGCCACTGCAAGCAGAGACTTTCTCGACAGAAGCAACTGGTATGTGCCGCTCGAAACCGAAACCAGTACCGGACGCGAACTTGCCAATGTGATGGACGGCAGCTGGACGGCAGCGGCAGCGGCAATTGCGGCAAAAACCAAATCCCCCTACCTGTCGCAGAAACTGCCATGGAGCAACAGCGCTACAACCGACGGTCTCAATTATCCTCGCGCACATATCGACGGAGACAATCTTACATATCTGTCGATGATAAAAGGACCCGGAACCTCGTTTGAAGCAGGCGGAAATGCGCACACCAACGGCGGAGTATCAAGCAACGACGCCGGCTTCGGCAATGAAGTCTATTTTATAATAGATCTCGGAGCAGAAGAAGAGTTTGACTATTTTCGCATAGTTTACCGTATCAACGGAAGCGGCGCCGCTACCCTTCGTCCGCAACAGGTACTGCTGTTCGGAAGCAATGATCCGGCATGTATCAGCGACCAGACAGTATGGGAGCAAATAACGCCCAACAAAGTTGTTCTTCCAAAAAATGACGTAGCGAACACCGGCAGCGATCCCAATCACGAGAACAATCACACCGGAAACGTAAATATTCCGTTCAGCCGATACAGGTATGTAAAATGCAGGTACACTGACTGGCAGTTAAGTAGCCAGTCAATGCAAATCACCGAGTTTTACCTTGGCGGCACAGTTTATTAAATAAATAGTATATAATAATTGTATGAAATGGGAGCAATCTGAAAAAGGTCGCTCCCTTTTTTATGTTTGCGCAGTAAAGAGGCGAAGCTGTCGAAAAGCAGCCTCTTTTTAATTACAGTTGAGAGAATGTTTTCTCAACCATTAAAAATCCTCAGTATAAAAGGGTTAACAGTTCTAAAAAAAAGGGTTAATGGTTTTGGTAAAAAGGGTTAACCCTTTTTACCAAAATGGTTAATGGTTTTTACCAAAAGGGTTAACCCTTTTCATCAAAAGGGTTAATGGTTTTACAAAAAGGGTTAACCCTTTTTTTTACAACCCCTTAATCGCGCCCAATGATATATAATCATCAATTGTCAATTGAGCCGCGCCAGTATTGTATGCAGAGAATGTAAAAATAATGCGAATCAAGTGTTGAAAACGTTATTTTAGCCCGAATGGGCTAAATTTTCATAACCGCAGGTGAGCGTAGCGTTGCCTGCGGTTACGAAAGCGCAAAACTTGCCCGAATGGGCAAAACTTTTGCTGTCCGCAGGCAAAGTCCGCAGGCAACGCTATCGCTCGCCTGCGGTTATGAAGGTTTTGTCCCTTCGGGACATTTTAACTCCTGATTCACATCAATTGTCAATTATCAATTGTCAATTATCAATTGTCAATTGCGCCACAAATTGCCGATTTTATCGTGAATTTAGCGCCGTTTGTCGATTTTGTGCCTGCTGTACGTCGGTTTATTATACCTTTGCAGAAAATTATAAACAATAGTTGGTTATGGATAAAAATTATAGTCATCGAACATCATTTGGAATATGGAGAGGAGTTTTTCTTATTCTCGTAGGGGCGATTTTTGCTCTTATTAACCTGAAAATGCTGCCATGCAATTTCAAAAACATCTTAGTATCGTGGCAGATGCTGCTGATTGTCGTCGGCGTCGTGTTTCTTGTCCGTCGGCGTTTTGTTGGCGGATTCTGTCTGTTTCTTATCGGCAATTTTGCCATGGTACCCCGCATTGCGAAAATATACGGGTATGACTGTATCCCCGACGATTTCGTTGCGAAATTCTGGCCTCTGCTTCTTGTTGCGATAGGCATATTTCTCGTTATTGCGCATCTGCTTAAATTTGACCGCTGCAAAATCCGCAACCGTCAGTTTCACCGCTGGCGTTATCATCACCGCGTCAATCTGTATGAAGAGACTTCGGCAAAGGCAAAGGAAGAAGAGCTTTCGGACAAATTTCTCAAGATGAACGTTTTCAGTTACGGAAAATATTATGTTATTGATACCGTATTTACAGGAGGCGTTGTGAAAGCCGTTTTCGGCGGCATGGAGCTTGACCTGCGCAGAGCCATTTTTGCAGAAGGCGAAACAGTATTGCTGATTGAAGCGGTTTTCAGCGGCATAACCATACTGCTGCCCGACGACCTGTGCGTCGATTCAAAAATGAGCATCGTTGCCGGCGGTCTGGACGACGACAGACGGATAAACAACCAGTCAAGCTCCAAAAAGATTATTCTTGAAGGTTCGGCAGTATTCAGCGGTATAGAACTGATTTAAAAAACGGTAAAACAATGCATTCTCAGTCAAGACTGACAGTCAAAATCTGTTGCTTTTATGTTTTGCACTGGACAGTCTATGCCGCAGTGCATGGATTGTCGATGTATCCGATTGTTTCAACCGGTTTCACAAATCTGCTCGTCGATGCCCTGATACATGCTACTGTGTTTGCAATAATGGGACTGCTGATGTATCCGGTTCTCAAATATGGCAAATACGAAACGATGACAAAGTTTCAAAAATACCTGAATTTCTGGACACTGGCTCCGCTGTCAACGGCGTTTATGACTGGCGCGGGATACCTGCTGGACTGGCTGATGCTTGAAGACGCGGCAACCGTCTTTGTTCCAACGCTGCCGGTTAAAGGATTTATCTGCTTTATGATATTTACGCAGTTTGTTCTGATGTTTTACGGACAGCGAAGGCAGGTCGAGAAAATCGAGAAAATCGAGAAAATCGAAGAGATCAATAAAATCGAAAAGGAAGAAAAGGAGGAAAACGGCAGTGCATCAAACGAAACGAAGCGCCTTCCAGAGCCTGAAACAATTGACAGAATTACCGTTAAAGACCGCAGCAAAATACACCTGATTCCGGCTGGCGAAATCGTTTACATCAAATCGTATGGCGATTATGTTCACATTGTTACCGCAAACAGCAAGTATATAAAGGAAGAAACGATGAAATACTTTGAAGCCAGCCTCCCGAAAAACTTTGTGCGCGTACACCGCTCGTATATTGTAAATATCGAATATCTTGTGCGAATCGAGTCGTCGGGCGGCAGAAATCAGCAGATTGCACTCAAAACAGGCGAATGGCTTAATATCAGTCTTTCAGGATACAAAGCTCTGAAATCGGTGTTAAATCTGTGAAATATCAAAAAAATATTTATCTTTGCGTCGAAATACAGAATTGAATATTATAGTAATTGCTTGTAAATGAAAATAATTCTTGCTACCCAAAAACCTTTTTCGCCGTATGCGACGGACAGGGTCAAAGAAATTGCAAAAGCAGAACACGAACTGACTGTTTTTGAAAATTATAAAGAACAGTCCGAGCTGGTTCAAGCCGTACACGACGCCGACGCAATAATTGTGCGTTCCGACCTTGTTACGGCAGAAGTTATAAACAACGCTCCAAAACTGAAAATTGCAGTACGCGCCGGAGCCGGATACGACAATATAGACCTCGAAGCCTGCACCGCCCGAAACATAGTGGTAATGAACACTCCGGGGCAAAATTCAAACGCCGTTGCCGAACTTGCTGTCGGGCTAATGATTTACATGGTTCGCAACTCGTTTACTCCCGGCGTCGGCAGCGAACTGAAAAACAAAAAACTTGGTATCCACGCCTACGGAAACGTCGGCAAACTGATAGCGACGCTCGGCAAAGGGTTCGGAATGGAAGTATATGGATTCGACCCGTTTGTGAACAGCGAAGTTTTTGCCAGAGACGGACTAACTGCCGTAAAATCGGCGCAGGAACTTTACTCGCTGTGCGATATTGTTTCAATTAACATGCCCGCGCTGCCCGCAACAGTCAAATCGGTTAACAAATCGCTGCTGGAACAGCTGAAAAACAATGCCATTCTGGTAAATACTGCCCGCAGAGAAGTAATTGACGAAGAAGATTTGCTTAATATCATGCAACGTAGCCGTATTAAATATGCAACAGACGTAAAACCTCTGTGTCATGAAAAATTGACGGATTTCGGCAACAGATACTTTTCGACCCCTAAAAAGATGGGCGCAGAAACGGAAGAAGCAAACATTAACGCTGCAATAGCCGCAATCAACCAGATTGTTGATTATTTTAAAACGGGAAATCAGACATACAGAGTAAACTGATTTCTGTATATCCCGACAACACATAACTGTCGCATTTCCGACAATACCGGTAACTCTTCTAAATTAAAAATATAAATTTAAATACAACCCCCCCACCGGTTCTCGCTGGAAATGCGACATGTTTTTTTTAGAGTTTAGATATTAGAGTTTAGATATTAGAGTTTAGACATTAGATACATCTTAAAAGAAAAAAATACTCCCGCAAACCCAAAACTTCTCGGAACGATAATTATCAATTATCAATTATCAATTATCAATTATCAATTATCAATTATAAACTCCTGTAAATTCGCATTATATTGTCAGCAATATTTTTATCCGAAAAGCGTTTAACATATTCCCGTCCCGCGTCAATAGTTTTTTGCGACAGGGCTTTGTCATTAATTAAGAGCATAATTTTTTTAGCAAGATCCATATCGTCGTCGGGATTGACATAGAAAGAATCAGTACCGCCGGCTTCTTCTAAACATGAGCCGGTTGCGGCAATAACCGGCGTTCCGCTTGTCAGAGCTTCGATAACGGGAATACCAAATCCTTCATACTGCGACGGATAGACAAAAACGTCTGCCAACTGATAAAGCGCTGGCAAATCGTCAAAACAGACGTTATTCAAAATATGCAAACGGGATTTCAGTCCTGTTTTTTCGGCATAATTTTCTACCTGCAACTGATATGGCGTTGATTTCCCAACTGCAACTATATGAATGTTTTCGGGTATATGTTTCAGAGCTTTCACCGCCAGCATCAGGTTTTTACGGTTTTCGATGCTTCCGACGTTCAGCAAAAAGCAGGGCGGCAAACCGTATTTTTCCACAACAGCTTTTCTGCGACTGTCATCTGCTTCAATACCGAAAGCCTGATGACATCCCTGGTAAACAACGCTGATTTTATTTTCCGGAATATGAAAAAACGAAATAATGTCGCGTTTTGTACACTCGCTTGCAGCAATGATTTTATCGGCATTTCGGCAGGCGTATCTGAATTTAAAACGATATATTATCCTGTCTGCGGGTTTATAGTATTGCGGATATTTGAGAAAAATCAAATCGTGAATTGTAACAACTGATTTTATTCCGGTTTTCCTGATTCCCACCGGCAATTCATTACTCAGTCCGTGAAAAACATCAATTTTATTTTTCACAATATCTTTTTTGACGCCGAATGTTCGCCACAGCGATGCTGTCAGTCTGTAAAACCATGGCGCAAAAACAATGAAAATGTTTTTGCGTGAAAGAATGGTTTGCAAACGGCTGTTCTCCTTTTTTTTCGGAGCGAAAAGAACACAGTCGTTTTCGGGATAAAATTTTGACAGTATATCAATGATATAACGGCTGTAATTTCCCAGTCCCGTATTATTTTGAACGGCTCTTTTTGCGTCGAATCCTGTTCTCATGTTGCGCTGTTACGAACAGCTTTCTATAAGCTGTTCCAGTTCTCTGTAACTTATTTCCGCTATTTCCGCATTTCCAATACCCCTGTTAAGAACAAAGTGCAATGTATTTCCCTGCTTTTTTTTGTCTTTTCCGGCAGTTTCAATCAATTCTTTTACAGGAATATCGGTATAAATTGGTAACCCAATATTTTTCAAAAGATTGACAATTCTGTCAAAATCGTTTTCCGAAAGCAGATTTAATTTTTTTGAAATTTTAGCAGTAATAATTAAACCCAAACTTACTGCTTCGCCATGCAGACAGATATTGTCGGAACGTTTTTCAATAGCATGACCGAAAGTGTGTCCAAGATTCAGTTTCTTCCGCTCGCCAGATTCTTTTTCGTCATTTTCGACAATTTTAGCTTTTATCCGTATGCTTTTTTCCACAATATGATTTAAGGTTTCACTGTTGCGGTTCATAATTGCTTCAACGTTGTTTTCCAGATAATTAAACAGACTGGCGTCGGCAATCAGTCCGCTTTTTACAACTTCCGACAATCCCGACTTAAATTCTCTGTCATTCAGCGTCTTGAGAGTTTCCGTATCGCAAAGCACAAAATCTGGCTGATTGAAAACTCCAATCATGTTTTTATATCCGTCGCAGTTTACGCCGTTTTTTCCACCGACACTTGCGTCAACCTGAGCCATCAAAGTCGTTGGGACAAATGCGAAACGCAAACCGCGCATGTATATTGATGATATAAAGCCGGTTATATCGCATACAATTCCTCCTCCAATGCCAACTATAAACGATTTTCTGTCTGCTCCCTTTTCTATTAACTGTCTGACAGCATCGACAACCGTATTCATGGTTTTATTTTTTTCGCCGGAAGGCAAAATAAACACGGAAGCATTTTTTGGAAAAGTACTGCCATATAAATCATATACATCTTGATTTGTAAGAATGTATATGGCGGGCGCATTTATGTATGCCGATAAATTTCCGATACTTTCGCCTGTCAAAATCAGCGAAGTACGTCCATCAGGCAATTTCAGCGTCATTTTATAACAATTGTGTTAAACGAATCGGGCTGCAAAGAAACGGAAACAGTGTGTTCGCCGATTTTTATTACAGGTTTTACAGTTTCATTTTTATCATTGTATAAAACAACAACATAACTTCCGTCAATATTTTTGAATGATAGCAAATTGTCGAAAGTTCCGGAAACGGGTAAAAATTTTGCATCTTTGAGTACATATTTGCTGACATGTTTTAACAGCCAGTATTCGTATGTGTATTTATAAGTTTTATCTGTACTGTTGACTGTTACCAGCGAATTTTGTCTCCAGCCCCAGCGGCTCATTCCTCCCTCTTCGAGAGAAGTGTTCCAGTAATCATATACGCTAACGCCGTTTTCGAGATAGTGTTTCATCAAAGTCCACGCATAACGGCAGTATTCCCAGCTGTTTTTGCCGTTTCCACATTCCTGTTCGGTCTGATACAGTTTAAGTTCGGGATATTTTTTGTGAATTTTGCCAATAGATTCTTTTCCTGCCCACTGAAAACCGACACCCTTAATATATTTGCTGCTTTCGGGATCTTTCAATAGTGTGTCAACCAGAAGAGGATCAGGACGTTCCATTGTTCCGAATACCAGTTCTACGCCTAATTCGTTCATTTTTGGACCTAAAAATTTTCCAACAAAACGGTTAAGACCGGCGGCAGTCCATGTACAGCTTGGAAACGGCTGACATGAATTAAATTCATTTTGCGGCATTACCATTGAAATATTTATATTTTCTGCGCGGTATGCTTCGATGAATTTTGCAAAATACAGGGCGTATGCTTTAAAATATTCATCTTCCTGAATAAACATGTTGTAACCTTCGGCGCGTTCCTGTTCGGGGAGCATGCCGTTGGTAAAGTTCAGGTCGAAATACGGGTCGTTCAAGGGTTTACAGGCATAATGTTTGTTGTCTTTCATCCATTGGGGTGGCGACCACGGCGATGCCCATACTTTTATGTCAGGATTGTATTTCAAGGCATTTTTAATAAACGGTATCAACGTTTCCTTATCGTTGTCGATACTGAAATTTTTCATTTCAAAATCGCCGTCCGTTTCATTGTAGGAATACCAGTTTCTCGAAAAATCATTGGCGGCAACAGGCATTCTGCAAACCGTAAAATTTGCGCCAATTCCCGGTGCAAACAGTTCTTTCATAATGTTTTCTCTGTCGATTTCGCTCAAAAGACTCAAAGACGTCCATCCGAGTTCATTGAAGCACGTACCAAAACCTTCAATTGTTTGCTGCGGATTTTGAACATCTACTTCCGCATCGAATTTGACGTTTTTTAAAAACTTTACACTATCGGGACTTTGAGATTTCCACGAATATTCGGACGTCGAAACAATCCACTCCACATCAGGTCTGACATTACAGGAAACCGTGTATAACAGACACAAAATCAATATAATTCTATTTTTCATACAACGACATTTTAATATTAAAATCAGGTGCAAAGATAAATGAATTTTTTCAATTACATACATTGATGATAAAAATTTTTCAGTTGACAGTTTTCAGTTAACCCACATTTTTGTGTACTGCAAATTTTTGTTTGGAGAACGGGGACGGTAACAGTCTTCACTCATTCCCGTTTCCCGATTTCTTCCATAAACAGTATTTTTTTTAAATCCTCTCTTTTGTTCTAAATAAAACGTAAAGAAAAATAGAGAGGACATTTAGAAATGTCCTCTCCACAACATTTAAATAATTTAAAAACTTTCAGTTATGATCAAAAAAATTCTTAGTGTTTTCTTTGTATTAATCATTTAACGAAAAACGAATAAATCCGGTAATTGCGGCAGTGGCGTCGGCGCTTTTTAAATACTGAGCAACCGAAATTTTTGCATCTTTTATAAAATCCTGTTCGCAAAGAGTACTTTCCTTGAAGAATTTGCCCAATTTGCCTTCGGCAATTTTATCGATCATGTTTTCCGGTTTATTTTCGAGACGCGCCTGTTCTCTGCCAATTTGCAGTTCCCGTTCTATAACTTCGGGTGGACAGTCGTTTCGAGTTACAGATACAGGATTCATTGCTGCAACCTGCATTGCAATGTCTTTGCCGACTTCCGATGGAATTGCCTTATTAAAAGCCACAACGGTAGCAAGTTTGTTATTCATGTGAATATATGCCGCCAAGTATTCGCCCGAAATTCTTTTGTATGCGGCAATCACGTGTTTTTCACCGCTTTTGCCGGTCTGGTCGCTGATTAACTGCCCGATGGAAGAACCGTCAACAACAATAGCTTCGAGTTCTGTTCCGTCTTTCGGTAAAACGGAAATTGCAGCGTCGGCGATTTTTGCCGACAATGATTTAAAATCATCGGTTTTTGCAACAAAATCCGTTTCACAGCCAAGAGCTACAACAATGCCTTCTTTTGCAGAAGAGTCAATTTTTGCAATAACTGCGCCTTCTGTTGTTTCGCGGTCGGCGCGTTTGGCTGCAACTAATTTTCCTTTTTCACGAATTATTTCCTGTGCGCGGTCGAAGTTTCCGTTTGCTTCTACAAGAGCATTTTTACAGTCCATCATTCCCGCTCCGGTCATTTTTCTTAATTTCGCAACATCGGTTGCGGTTATTTCTGCCATAATTTTATTTTTGTTATGTTACAAAATTTATTTTTCCGATTTGCTGTTTTCGGAATTGTTATTATTGCTGTTATTTTTCGACTTGTTTTTACGCGATCTCATTTTTGTGTGCGTTTTTTCGGATTCGCCACTTGAAACCGGAGTATCTTTGTCCTTTTCAAGTTTGCGTTCTTCGTAGCCTTCTCTGATGGCATCGCAGGCAATTCCTACAATCAGTTCGATTGATTTGGCAGCATCGTCATTCGATGGTATTACAAAATCAACGTCTGTAGGGTCGCAGCAGGTGTCAACCATTGCTATAATTGGAATATTCAGACGTTTTGCTTCCTTTACGGCATTGGATTCCTTTTGAATGTCAACAATAAAAAGGGCTGCGGGCAAACGCGACATCTCTGAAATTGAGCCGAGATTTTTTTCCAGTTTTGCCCTTTGTCGCGAAATCTGAAGTTTTTCGCGTTTCGACAGTGTTTCAAATGTTCCGTCGCTCAACATTCTGTCGATGGACATCATTTTTTTTACTGCCTTGCGTATAGTCGGGAAATTGGTAAGCATTCCGCCGGGCCAGCGCTCCGTAACGTATGGCATACCTGTTGGCTGAACTTTTTCGGCAACAATGTCTTTTGCCTGTTTTTTTGTTGCCACAAACAATACTTTTCGCCCCGATCGTGCAATACTGAACAGAACTTTTGCGGCTTCATCTATTTTTACAACTGTTTTGTGCAGGTCTATAATGTGAATCCCGTTTTTTTCCATAAAGATATATGGCGCCATTTTGGGATTCCATTTGCGTTTCATGTGTCCGAAGTGAACGCCTGCATCAAGTAATTCCTGAAATGTTGTTTTTGACATTTTTTTAATTCTCTTTTTTTACATTTATAACTCTTTTCGTCAATTTTCCCGTAGCGAGAGACTCGGTCGGGCAAATTTTCCGCAACGCAGCATTATCTGCCGGTAATTCTGTTGCAGATAATTGATAACTGTCGCTGTGCATAATAAAAAACTGCATTTTTCCGTGTTAACGTTTACTGAATTGAAACCGTTTGCGGGCGCCGGGACGTCCCGGTTTTTTACGTTCAACTTCGCGTGAATCGCGGGTCAAAAATCCATTGGATTTCAATTTTGGACGGAATGTTTCGGCGTCAATTTTGCACAGAGCGCGGGCAATTCCAAGACGCAGAGCTTCTGCCTGTCCTTTAATTCCGCCTCCGTTCAAATTTACCTTGACGTCGTATTTTCCTTCATTTTCGGTAACTGACAGCGGCTGTTTTACTACAAACTGCAACAATTCCGATGGAAAATATACTTCAAGGGGACGACCGTTGATTGTAATTTTTCCGTTTCCGGCTGATACGTAAACGCGAGCAATAGCAGATTTTCTTCTTCCAAGTGCATTAATTACTTCCATTGTTCCGTTTTAAATTTCATTTAATGTTATCTGTTTAGGCTGTTGAGCTTCGTGAGGATGCTCGTTTGCAGCATAAACAAACAAGTTGTTAAACAATTGGGCTCCAAGCCTGTTTTTCGGAAGCATACCTTTCACGGCAGCTTCTATCACGGCGCATGGTTTGCGGCTCAACAGCTGTTGAGGGGTTGCAAAACGCTGTCCTCCGGGGTATCCGGTATGACGTACATACACCTTGTCGGTTCTTTTTTTACCCGTCAGTCTGATTTTGTCTGCATTGATAATAATCACATTATCGCCGCAGTCCACATGAGGGGTAAAGTCGGGTTTGTTTTTGCCGCGCAAAACCAGTGCGATTCGCGAAGCAAGACGTCCCAACACAACATCTGTAGCATCTATTACATACCAGCCTTTTTTTACGGTCGATACGTTTGCCGATACTGTTTTGTAACTTAAAGTGTTCACCTTACCTAATCTTTTTACAATAATACTAATTTATAACATAACGCTGTTATGACATTTGCACAAAAGCGGGCGCAAAGGTAATAATAATTTTTCAGACTGTCGATATATTTTTCATGTTTTGTATTGGATATGCGCCGGCATTTTATACAAATTGCTGATAATATGCGTGTTATAAAAAATATGTAAATCAATTAAAAATTAAAAGACGGTAAAAAATAGAAAAAACTGGCTCGATGTTTTCGTGAAATGGGCTGTTTTCTCGAAAATAAGTGTTAATCTATCTATTAAAGTTAGCTAATTTTTATTAATAAACAGCCAAAATGTTCTCTCTGTTTTTGTAGCAAATACCTGTAATTCACAAAATTAACATTTAAGAATTTGATGTTTTTTAAGAATTGTAAGTACATATATTCAACTCCTGTTTTTTTATCTAAAAACTAATATCTACTTTTGCCGCGTCGTTCTCAGGAACATGTTTGATATTGTAAATGTAAGTTTATATATAGCAATAATATAGACAATGTATTTTATTGTCAATACGTTATTTGAACGACTGATTTTAGTGATTGTATTTTTTACGCATTGACATGATTTAATAATATGTCGATTACGGGAGAAAAAACGGGAATAATGTATTTTGTCAGCGGTCAAAAAAAATTTGACAATATGAATACAGGGTAAAAAATATCATCATAAAAATTAAGTAATAGAAAGTTAAAGATTGTTAATTATAAAAAAAAGTAAAAAATGATGGATTATTCTTACATTCAAAAGGTTTTTAAGATTATTAAACCTATAGTTTTGTTTACGGCTTTAATGCTATGTGTTTTATCGCCATGTCTGGCGCAGACAGAAAAACCGGCGCAGATGTCTTTAAACAAAGCCTTTAAAAAACATATTCTCGAAAAAACGTGGATTGTCGATTCGATATTTGTCGATAAAACCGTTGGAGGAGTTGTAGTCGTAAAAAATTTGGCAAACGATACTGTCAGCACGTTTTTGAGACGTCCTAAAAAAATAATTATTGAACCGAAAAAGATAATTACTTTCGAATATGCTGACGGATTGCGCAAAACAGGAACTTTCAGTATTCAGGACAACAAAATATCAGTACTCTATTCAACGCACGTATCCGAATACGAGGTTGAAGTTACAGATAATGCTCTAACATTCCGCAATCAGATACAGTATTTAAATAACGGTGTGCTGTCGGAGGAACGGTATGTTATTAAAACCAGAGCCGATAATTCAAAACAGATAAACAGATAAGAAGATAAGATTATGAAAAATATACTGATTATAACAGTTTTAGCTCTTTCGCTGATAACGGCTGGCAACACGCTTCACGCGCAGGGACAGCTTACAACTATTGGTAACGATTTTTGGCTGACTTACGGCGATAACGACGGTGTAAGGATAAAACCCGGTAGCACAATTGATAGTCTTACATTGCAATTAAGGTTTGTAGCGCCAAGAAACACTCAGATTTCGTTGAGTTTTACAAGCAATATTTCTCTAAATGCAACAATATCTGTAACGGCAGGGCAGGTATATACATATTCACTGAGCAAGGCTCAAAAAGAGGCGCTGTACAACGATAACAAGATTCCTGGCATAAGCAACCGGTCGCTGCATGTAACAAGCGATTACGATATATCAATGTTTGCCATCAATATACAAAAATTCACCAGCGATGCTACAAATGTTTTGCCAACCAGCAATCTGGGTACGGATTATTACCATCTGTCATACATGCCACATAACAATTTACAACCGAATGTGCCGGGTGATGGGTTCTGCATTGTCGCTACCCAGAATGGTACAAAAATAGAAATTGATGGCGTATATACAGCTACAATAAATGCGGGAGAGGTGTACAGCAAATATTATGAACAGATAAACAATTTATGGACAGACAACACTGGCAGGCATATTACTGCCGACAAACCTGTCGCTTTCTTTTCTGTAAATTCATGCGTAAATGTACCTGTTGTTAGTGGCACCTGCGATTGTCTGTTTCAGCAAATGTTGCCTGTATCGACGTGGGGAAAAAAGTTTCTTATACCGGTAACAAACAGGGGTAGAGAACATATACGTATTATTGCGTCCCAGAACGGTACAACAGTTACCCATACAGTGGGAAACATCGTACAGGGTTCGCTGAATTTGAATGCAGGTCAGTTTGTCGAACTTGAAATTAGTCAGAAGGATCAAGGGTGTTATATAGAATCGGATAAACCTGTAGCCGTCGGCTCATATCTATTATCGGGAACAGCGCTTACGGCATTGCCCCAAACTGAACGTGGCGACCCTTCCATAACATTGGTGCCTCCTTTGGAACAGAGTGTTTCTCATACGGTTATCTCGCCTTTTATTCCGTCCGGAACTTCTGCCTTGAATGTTCATTATGCCATAGTTATTGTTCCGACTGCTCACGTGAACGCTACCACGTATGCACTGGGAGGTGGACCGACTGTATCGCTGGCTGGAGAAGCATGGGTACATAATTCCGCTTCCGGTTATTCATATATCATAATGAAAATGGATAAGTACCAGTTTGTCTATACATACGAAAATCCATACGGATTAATAATTCTGGGGTACGGGCTGGGGAACGCCGAATCCTATTACTATATGGCTGCGGCTTCGGCAAGACAGCTTGACGCTTATTTTTCCATCGACGATATAAATGACATGAATTTTCTGTACGATATACATTTTCAAGATGCAAACGGACAAACGTACTGCAATTCGGAATTTACATTTACGGCATCTATTCAGTATCCGCTGTCAATGAATGGCGACCGTCTAAAATGGTATATTGATGGCGTTGAAAGAACAGACCTGTTAAATCTGGAACAGTGGACTGCGCCTGCCGGCTATTTCCTGACAGGAAACGGAAAACACAAAGTGAAATTGCTTGTTACCGACAATTCTATATACAGTCAAACCAGAGAACTTGAAACTGAGTTCACCGTGCTGCCAAATGCTACAGTTATACCTGCGACAGATTTACCTGCGGTAAAGGTATGTGAAAACAGCGCTCCAACAATTACAGTGAAAAACACCAATTCAAATTTGGAATACAGGGTATGGAGCGCTTCGACCGGCGGAACAATGGTCGGCTCGGCGCAGGGGAACGGCGGAACGCTGGATATTCAGTGTGTCGGAAATCTGAACTACCCAATAACTTCCGTAGATTATTATGTTGAGTCGTATAACGGAAAATGTCCATCGCTGCCGCGTACAAAGGTATCAATCCAAACTGTGTCGCCTCCAATACTTCCATATATATCTGCCAACGAGAGGGTATGCGCCGGCAGCAAACCGGTTGTTACTATCAGTTCTTCTGTGGCAGGAATTACCTACGAAGTATATACGGACAGCCATGTACTTGTCGGATCTGCCGCCGGAACAAACAGCCAGTTGAAAATAACGCTGAATACAGTGCCGACGGCATCACCCGCAAAATACTACGTAGAAGCTGTAAATCAGAGTACAAAATGCAGGTCATTATATCCGGTGGAGGTTACGTTTACAGTAAACACCCCACCTTCGATGGCGACGGCGCAGATTGATGTAAAAGATGTGATGTGTTTCGGTGGAACAGACGGCAACATAAAGATTACAGGCGTAACAGGAAATATTGCATTATATTACTATGGTAACAAATACAGCTCGTCTTCCAACAGCGGTCCGCTTGTTGCCGGAACTTATCAGATATATGTATCCGACATAAATGGCTGTTTTTCCGATACGGTAACGAAAACCATAACGCAGCCGGCTGCAATCACTTCGACAATAACGGTCAAGGACGTATCGTGCAGGGGTGCAAACGACGGCTCTGTAAGTATCAGCACGACAGGCGGCGTTCCTCCGTACCAGTACAGTATCGACAACGGTCAGCATTTCAACCCTGGACATGATTTCTTTAATCTGTCTGTTGGAGATTATGATATTGTTATCAAAGACGCAAACAACTGTACAACAGTCGCCGAAACAAAAACAATATCACAGCCGCAGGAGTTTACCGTACCTGACCCGACAGTTACCGATATTAGTTGCAACGGCAGCTCCGACGGCTGCATAACGGTATCGGGAGTAACCGGCGGAACCCAGCCTTATGAATACAGCATCGACGGCGGTATGTCTTACAGTGTGGCAAACTCTACTGGAAATGTATTGGCTGCCGGAGTTTACGACGTAATAGTACGCGACAAAAATGGCTGTGTTTCGCCTGTCAAGCAGGTTATAATCAATGAACCGCCTATTCTCCTTACTGCCGCTGACGTTCATTTTGCTCCCGTATGTCTCGGCTCGATTGCAAAAATTAACATATACCCCAGTAAAACAGGGGTCGAATATAAGGTTTACGACGACAGAACCGGAGGCATGCTCAGGGGAAGCGGCAACGGCAACGGAAGCCTGCTGGAAATAGACCTTGGCATAATGGACGATACCGATTCACTCTTTATCGAAACATTCACAACTGCGACAAGCTGTACTGCCATATCCCGCGTCGGAATCAAAACAAACATCATCAGAACGCTAATTAACTATCCCGACATCAGAGTGCATACATGTCTGTATCCTGCTCAGACTGTCAATCTGTCGAAATACGTCGATACTTCGTATCTTACAAACATTACATGGGCAAGCGTCGGCTATTCAGCGTCTGTAGATCCGCAGACTGGAATAATAAATTCCGATTTGCTTACAGGAACAAACACGCATATTTATACATACACAATATCAAATAACTGTATATCGAACTATACAAGAAGGCTGTATTTGCACATCATCAAAAACAGCAACTTCAACATGAGAACCCCCGATACAGTTACCGTATGTTACAAATATGCCGAAGTTTTGCAGATAAATCAGATATTTGGAATGGATTTTGAAGGAACATTGACATACGATACATCAATACCCGGAATACAGAACTACATGAATCTGCAAACACCGTCCAATGGACTTATATTCAACGGTAAAGGAGCATACGAGGCTGGAATACTGCCATCTGTGATATACAACGGACAGACGGCAAGATATATAAATTTTGAATATACGTCCAGCCTGTCAAGCTGTCTGAATGGTAAAAAATTTAAAATAACAGTAGTATTGATTGGTATGTAGCGCACGTTGAGGCTTAAACTGTAAATCATACAGTTTACCGAATTTAGAAAATAGATTGTAAAAATATAAGCGACAGCGCCTTGAATTTTCTGACAGTTACATTTAACTTTCAGTCAATTTAAAAGGTGCTGTCATTATTTTGTTTAATGTATCGAATTGACATTTAATGTTTTTATTTCAGAAAAAAGTAGTGTGTTCAAAATGATGTACCCAAAAATAAGACAGAAAAAAGATGGATTTCCAAGTCGCGCCAAAGGCAGCAGCATCTCGAAGAGATGCATCGTTCGGTTGAAAAATGCAGCTATTTCCTTCCTCTGCATCATGTAATGATGCAGCCTTTTGGTATGCTGGCGAATATATCTGTCTTACATTTCTACCGAGCGATGCAATCTTGACTGATTGTGCATTTTAGCATACATGGCAAAATGATTAACCATTTTGACCAAAACCATTAACCCTTTTATGTAAAAGGGTTAACCCTTTTTGCTAAAACCATTAACCCTTTTGTGTAAAAGGGTTAACCCTTTTTGCTAAAACCATTAACACCTTCATTTACAGGATTTTTCACTGCATGGAAAAGGCTGTTAAAAAAGGGCTGAAACTTTCAGCATTTGGCGCGGCATTGTTTACGTCTCATCAACGGTATCAACGGCACGGCTTAAAAAGCAGCGTCAGCAACAGAGAGTAATCGGAACTCTCATCGCACTTTTTTCTTATCAATTATGCATAAAAACACGGAACATCAGACTGAACACCCTGCCCAAAAAGGCATAAAGCCCGCAAGCAACAGCGCAAGTCAATCGCCATGCAAACCGTAACGCCCACACCAAAAAATGGCGCAGACAACCTTGCCTGCGCCATTTCATAGTTACACTTTTGCGATTGTATTATTATCAAGACATCGACCCTGCACTGTTGATTTTCGAGATTTCAGCCCTTGCGGTGCTTGGCGACTAACGTTTCAATTTTAACGGTTTGATCGTGTTGTTGATGAACTGCTGCGACTTGCCGGCACTGTTGAACTGCTACGACTTGTTGCCGGTGCTGTTGAACTGCTGCGGCTTGTTGCCGGTGTTGTTGAACTGCTACGACTTGCCGGCGCTGTTGTTGTAGAACTGCTGCGGCTTGTTGCCGGTGTTGTTGTAGAATTGCTGCGACTTGTTGCCGGTGTTGTTGTAGAATTGCTACGACTTGTTGCCGGTGCTGTTGTTGTCGAATTGCTACGACTTGTTGTCGGTGTTGTTGTAGAACTGCTGCGACTTGTTGTCGGTGTTGTTGTAGAATTGCTACGACTTGTTGTTGTTGAATTATTTCTATTTCGCTGTTCCGTCGATGAACTTTGGCTCGGCTGCCTTGTTGACGAACTGCTTCTGCTTTGTTGCTCTGTTAACGAACTGCTTCTGCCTGATTGAGAAGACTGTGCAGGATTTTGAGTTCTGGAAACGGTTGAATTTCGTGAAGAATTTGTCAAACTTGAAGAGCCTTGATTGCGTGATGATACTGAACTTCTTGAATCGGAAGTCCTTGATGAAGAGTTTCTCGAATTTGACGTCGATGAATTTCTTGAATTTGATAATGACGGTCGAGCCTGATACGAATATGTTCTCGTCAGATTTTCTCTGCCGTGTGAAGTTGACGACAAAACTCTTGAATTGCTCGAACTTACACCTCTGCGGCTATCATTGTAAGTGTAAATATTATTGTTTCGAGACTGTCTGCCGCCCGAAAATCTTGCATTATTTGTATTAATATTGTATCTGTTCGACGTTGCCACATGTGCATGTTGATTTCCATAATAATGAGTGTGAGGTACGCAGTATGCAGGGCGATATACCGACGGTCCCCACCAGCCGCAGCGATATGGGTGGCGGTACTCTGTGTAGCGATAGTGCGGATAGTAATGACGGTAAGCATTTGGATATGAGTACCCAAACCAGCCAGAACCATAAATATAATTCACTGACCAGCCCGACCATGGACTGTATGAAACGCCATAGCCCCATGTACATGGACGCGGATAGTAGCAATGACCCCGCCACGGACGGTATCGACAGCCTGTTCCATATACCACAACACGCCTGCCGGTAACGTATGTCGAAAGATAACCTCTTGTATATCCGACATATACTGCCGTTGGCGTAGAATGGTAAATATACACAAAACGCGCATTGTAAACGGGATATGACGGAGGTATTATATTGATTTGTACGGGACGCACGTCGCTCACAATCCACGGACCTCTTGGACTTGATCCGGCAAACCATACGCCGTTATCGACAACATAATATCTTCTGTTTTCGTATATAACTGTTCCCGAACTGTTTACGGCATATTTCATGTTTGTGCCTTCAATATTTTCAAATTGCGGTTCGCCGTCGTAAGCGACTTCGGTCTGGGCGACGCTCCTGTCCACTATGGCTGCTTGCGGCACAAGTGATTCTCTTACAGCTTCCTGCGCCGCTTTTGTACCCGGTACGCTTGCCAAAAGTATGTCTTTTGTCGAACCTTCGGGTATTTTTGCAAAATCGGCTGGCAAGTCGTTGAAATCAATATATTTCCAGTTTCCGTCAAGTTTTGCCGACGAGTACCATCTACCCGAAAGCAGTACAAAATACATCTGACTTTTTATATCCATCACTATCTGGTCTGACGAATTGCTGACATACAGCAGCATGGTTTCAGGTATAACCGAAAATGTTGGAGCGCCGTCGGTTTGAATCAGTTCCGCCGGAGTTGTACTTACTATAACTTCGGGATAAAAAGAATTTTCTGAAACAACATTTTCTTCGTCCGATTTCAGAGATTGTGCTGTCTGTCTGACAGTTTCGGGGACATTTGCCTGCGGCGCCCAGCCTGCAAGCGGCGATTTCGATTCATACCATAACTGTCCATTGCTCAAATAATAATTGTTTTTATATTTGAGAACCAGAAACGGCGAATTTACGATCATCTCAATATCTTTTGTGTCAGTCGATTGCAAAACAGGATCGCCATCAATTGTAAGCAGAATTGCCGGATGGCTGCTGTAATAAATCACCGGAGGGGTATTATCCATTAATTTGCCGGCTTTTTGCTCGTTCTGTTCATTTTCCAAATCTGCCAGAATATCGTCCATTTTAATGGTCAAACCGGTCAGATTTTTTTCCACAGTTTTAATCAGTCCGCTTTCTTTGTTTGCGGCATACCCGTCGGGGAAACGTAAATCATTAACAGAAACCTTTGTAACCCGTACTGTTCTGTTACTTCTGTCGGTCTGTACATTTGCATCGCCCCAGAACGAGCCGAATACGTTTTCGTCGTTTTCAGAAACCATCAGGGCTGCTTTAAACGATAATTTATCGGTATCAAAATTTTCTATTTCGGGTTTAAAAATCTGAATCTTCATGTTTTCGTAACTCATTGATAAAGGGTACTGTGCGTATAATGAAACGCAAAATACAGAAAAAACAAGCGTTTGTAACGTTATATTCAATTTTAATCTTACAGTTCTCATAATAAATTCTTTTAATTATTTATTGTGGTATATTAACAAAAAGTGTGCCATTTTTATTGAAACATGTCTGTTTTAATGTCTGTTTACGCATATATTTTTAATTATCAATATATTAACGATGTGAAAATTTTTACTCTGTTATTAACGATTTACCGCGATCCATATTTTTCGAGGGCATGTTTCAGACATTCGACTGAATTGAGCAAATCTGCTTTTTTAAGCACGTATGCAATACGTACTTCGTTGATACCCTTGTTTTTAGTTTTATAAAAACCGGCAGCCGGCGCAAGCATTACAGTCTGTTGTTTGTAATCAAACTCTTCGAGCAGCCATTTTGCAAACTCTTCGGCGTCGTTTACCGGTAATCGTGCTATTGTGTAAAATGCGCCGTCAGGCACGGGGCAAAAAACTCCGGGTATGCGGTTTAATCCTTCGGTGAGACAGTTGCGCCGTTCAAGATATTCATTGCGTATTTCTGCAAAATATTTACTTTCAGTTTTAAGCGCTGCTTCGGCTGCAATTTGTCCCAAAACGGGAGCGCACAGTCGTGCCTGGAACGAACGCAAACCGGCGTCGATTACTTCTATGTTTTTTGAAACCAGCGCCCCAATGCGTATCCCGCACATACTGTACCGTTTTGAAGTCGAATCTATTAAAATTACATTATTTTCTATGCCTTTCAAATCCATGCACGAACAGTATTTTTCGTTGGTGTAACAAAATTCGCGATAAACCTCGTCTGAAATTAAAAACAGATCATATTTTATAACAAGTTCTTTAATCCGTTCAAGCTCGTTTTCAGAATACACATATCCTGTCGGATTATTCGGATTGCAGAGCATAACAGCCTTTGTTTTAGGAGTTATAACTTTTTCAAATTCTTCGATGGAAGGAAGAGCAAAACCCGATTCAATTTCGGTAGCGACAGGAACAATCGTTATGTCGCAATGCAGGGCAAATGAATTATAATTCGTATAAAATGGTTCTGGAACAATAAGCTCGTCGCCCGGATTCAAACAGATGCAAAAGGCTGTTATAAGGGCTTCTGAACCGCCGGTGGTAATAAGAATATTGTCATGCGTAATGTTCATTCCCAGACTGTTATAGTATTCTGCCAGATTTTTGCGATACGACAGATTTCCTGCTGAATGTCCGTATTCGATTATTTTTCCCGAGAAATTGCGCACAGCTTCAATAGCCACGTCGGGCGACGGAATATCAGGCTGTCCTATATTCAAATGATATACCTTGATTCCCTTTGATTTGGCTTTTTCGGCGCATGGAACGAGTTTCCTTATTGGCGAAGCCGGCATTTCCATTCCTTTTTTTGATATGTCTGGCATATTATTTATAATTAAAACGCTTTATTTTAAATATATTTTATACATAAAACAGTTATTCCTGATTGACAACAATTGTGGAAAATCTTTTTTCCATTTTTTCTGTGATTTTATCATTACAAAGATTTCCAATACTTCCTTCGTGCGTATGCGATACTTTTCGGCAGGGTTTATACATTTTATTATGTACCTGTATGGCTATTTCCCTGTAAGAATCGCGAAAAGGAATACCCGAAAGCGTCAGCCGGTTAACATCTTCGACAGTAAACATGCAGTCATATAACGTATTGTCTGTTACAGAATTAACAATAATATTGCGTAACATTCTGTCGGAAGCGACGAGACAGTTTTTGAGTTCGTCTATTGCAGGAAAAATGATTTCTTTTAATAGTTGGAGATCGCGGTGATAACCCGAAGGTAAATTACATGTTGTCAAAGTTAATTCGTTGGGCAAAGCCTGCAATCTGTTGCATTTTCCACGTATGAGTTCAAACATGTCGGGATTTTTTTTGTGGGGCATAATACTTGAACCGGTAGTAAAACTGTCTGGCAGCGAAACAAACCCAAAATTCTGGCTCATATACAGACATATATCTCCGGCAAGTTTCGACAGTGTTCCGGCAATTGCTGCAATTGCGTAAGCAAGAGCTTTTTCCGTTTTTCCGCGCGACATCTGCGCCGCTACCGAATTGTAGTGCAATTCGCTGAAACCCAGCAATTCTGTGGTCATTGTCCTGTTCAGCGGGAAAGAAGAACCATATCCGGCAGCCGAACCCAGCGGATTTTGATCTGCCTGTTTGTAAGACGCTTCCAGAATTAGCAAATCGTCGGCTAAGGATTCGGCATAAGCTCCGAACCACAGCCCGAAAGACGAGGGCATAGCTATCTGAAAATGAGTATACCCCGGCATCAATACATCTTTGTGAGTTTCGCTGAGATTAATCAGCGTATAAAACAGTTCTTTGGACAGGCAGGCTATTTCGGTAATTTCTGATTTAAAAAACAGTTTTAAATCGACCAGAACCTGATCGTTGCGCGAGCGTCCTGAATGTATCTTTTTTCCTGTTTCGCCTAATTTTCTTGTAAGCATCAATTCAATCTGCGAATGGACATCTTCAATTCCTTCTTCAATTTCAAAGTTATTAGCTTCAATGTTTTTAAGTATAGTTTCAAGTTCTGCAAGTAAAATGTTCAGTTCATTTTTTTCAAGTAATCCGATACTTTCAAGCATTTTGATATGTGCCATAGACCCCTGCACATCGAAACGCGCCAGCTTCATGTCCAGTTCCCTGTCGCGTCCGACAGTAAAAGATTCTACAAATTTGTCGGTTTCAAAACTTTTGCCTTTATCCCATAATTTTACTATTGTTCTCATATACAGTGTATTAATATAAAAAGTCATCAAAAAAACGGCTGTAAAATTACCGTATTTATTTTAATAAAAAAAGGACTTTTCCCCTAAAAGTACGGAAAAGTCCATCTTATGTACCTCGGGCGGGAATTGAACCCGCATGAACATTGCTGCTCACAGGATTTTAAGTCCTGCGTGTCTACCAATTCCACCACCAAGGCTTATCGGAGTGCAAAGGTACGACTAAATTTTTATTTTGCAACAACAAGTTTGCAATAAATAATTATTTTTAACACGATATTTTTACAATCAATTAATTTACATGTATTTATAAAATCGTTTAAAGGTTTGTTTTTCTTAAATTCAATATTAATTATTTCAAACAAGCGGCTTCCGATGCGCTGTTTATACCCGAAAAAACTGAGAAAACCAGCAAAGGGAGAAATATGACGGACAGGATATTCTCCATTCGTGCGAATCTGTAATCCGTGCAGTTAAATAATTCTTAATTTGGAAACATCTTCAAGCAATAACTCTGTTGATTGCTCGAATTTTAGTCGGACAATTGTGAAATCGTACATTTGCAGCAACCACCCCATCTTGCTACGTTTCTTTCATCTTTATCGCCGCTAAACTCCACTCCAATTTTAACAAGATTTTAGGCGGCATTGCATATAACGTTCAGGTTGTATGCGACGTTTTGCCCGCCGCGATAGAGAAACCGCGCAGCGGTTTCAGGGCGCAAAAAAATGTGCCGGAGAAAAACCGCATAAAGGGGCGTAAGCCCCGATTGCGGTTTTTCGTAGGCCAAGCCGCCGTAGGCGGCGTAGCGCATACAGTACCTGTTATACGCCGTTGGTTTTGCTTTTATTTTTTATTTTCTCTAAAAATATTTTTATTGTATCTTTATAGTCTATAATTTCTTTATAATTATCTAATTCTTTTGCTAAATGAAATGTTCCTGTATTTTTTTGTTTTTGTGGAATTATTTGCCCATTTTTTAATTTGTTCCAATTTTTACAAAATAATTCCTGTATTTTTTTATTAGATTTAATATATGCTGTTTCAAGCGTTTCTTTTTCATAATCATATTTTATTTGTTCCTGTATTAATATATCGCCTGTATCAATTCCACTGTCTATTTCGTGTATAGTAACACCACAAGGAGTATTTTCTATAAAACTCCAAATATTAGGACTTGCTCCTCTGTTATAAGGTAAATATGATATATGTAAATTAATAATTTTATGCGGCAGTAAATTTATTATTTCAGGTTTTATGATTATCCTATAATTATAACTTATTATTAAGTTAATATTATTTTCTTTTATAAAATCAGGGGTTATTTTATTTTCAAAATAAATAATATTTTCATTTTTATTCTTTAAATAATTAAACAAAGGTAATGTTATATTGTTATTAGATAAGAACAGTATTGTTGCCTGTTGCCTGTTGAATTATACATAAAAATTCTCCTTTTGTCAACTGTCTATTAGACCATACTTTATTTTTTTATTTTTGTCAAGCCCTATTCCATAATATTTTCCAAAATATTTTCCAACTAATTCAAAACCAATGGCGCATAACGTAGGATTATATCTTGCACCTGCATTAATAATTATGCCGTATAATGTTCCATTGGGGATATTATGCTGCATCTGCAAGAATAATTACGTTTCTCAAATACCTCTTTTTTGCTGAAAATTTATGTAAAAAAACACTTGACAAAACCGAAAATATGATATTATAATAGTTGCGTTAATACTCCGCACAGAACCTCCAGCATCTGCGCCTTGCCTGCAAACTCTTTATTATTAGGGTGGTTTGCTTCTGTCCCTGCTGTGAATTTACGTATCATGCTCTGATGCTTTATTAGTTTAAAGGCGCAAAGTTAGCGTTTTTTTTTGAAATTACAACAACCAGAGTAGAGACGCGATACATCGTGTCTCTGGATTGAATGGCAAAAAGGTATCGTTTATGATACGGTTTATACGGATTATTTCATTTAATTCATTTT
>JAIROW010000029.1 GCA_031257315.1 Prevotellaceae bacterium | reverse complement strand
TGCAAATCGCCGACGATATAATCCGAAAACCTGTATATAAAATATATGACCGTGAATTTGACGGAAATAAAAGTTTTATAATCAGCGGAAAACTGGGAATAAGATATGAATTTTAAATTTTTTTGCGGATTTAAGGGGATATACAAGTATAAAAAACAGACAGTCTTCAACAGAGGGAAGAGGACTGTTTCTGTATATTACAAAACTTCGACAATTATTGCGATACCTGCCATTCATGTCATATTTACTGAAATAGCTGTTATGCGCCCCTCAAAATGTGGAAGCAGTTCTTTGAAATGTTCATGCGTAAATCCGGTCAATGCACTGAATTTCTTTTCGTTATCCCTGTATTTTATATATTTCATGGCGCAAAGGTAACGCTTTCGCACGTATTTTACATGATTTAATTTATATAATGACTATTAAACAATGAAAACACAAAGTATAATTTTTACGGTTTTGCCATTCTGTTTATTTCTGGTTTGCTGTAACAACAGTAATAATAAAGTACAGACATCTGAAGCAAAATATATTATAGATATTGATAATGGCGTGGAAGAGCGGGACGAACTGTACTGTTCAACATTTATTAAGGGTGTTAGACCGATTTTGCTGGAAGAAACCGATTTCGCCCTTATTGGAGACATTTATGGAATGAAGGTGTTTAACAGTGAAATTTTTATATTAGATATGATGATTGCAAAGAAACTGTTTGTTTATGATATGAACGGTAAATTTTTAAGGCAGATAGGAAGCATGGGTGGCGCAGCCTTTGAATACAGATGGATTGCGGATTTCTGCATAGACCCAGAAAAAAACGAAATCTATCTGCTGGATAACTGGAGTAACAAACTGCTGAAACACAGAATTGACGATGGCAAACATTTAGAAACAGTATCTCTTCCTCAGGGTATCATTTATTACGAAATAGCGTATGTTGACGGCTGTATTTACGCAGGTATAAATCATGACAATCCGGAAGAAAGTGATAATCTGCTGCTTAAATTGGATTTGAAAACAAAGAAATTTGAAGAATGTCTAAGCTCAAAAATATTTGGCGCCTGCTGGAATCGTAATACCGTCGGCGGATTTTATATAAATTATCAGCAGAAAAATAGTCAGCTGAAATATAATGGACCATTACATGAATACCGTATTTGCCTGCACTGGCGACAGTATTTATCCGTATTTGACAATAAAAAGCAAGGACTGGGTACAGTGTGGAGATGTTCCTGACGATAATGATGTAGAGAGCAGTTCTGCTGTTGAAGAAAAGGGACTGGCATACTGTATAAGTCACTATTATGAAAATGATACATACATTTATTTCATCTACAATAAAGGCAGGCATATTTATAACATTCAGTACAACAAACACACTCAGTCAGTATATCGTTATAAATCAATGATAAACGATATGAAATTTAATGATGAAACAAGTGAGGATTTTTATAGCTATCCCGTTTTATTAAAGTCTGTAAATTCACAATTTGCTTATAACGTGGGTTTTTCGTCAGAAGCTCTGCGTGATTGTTATAAAGAGAATATACTTTCTCCAAGTCTGGCAAAACAGGTAGCAGGTATGAATTTGCCCGAAGAAGGTTATGTTTTAATGGAATATGAACTTAAATAAAATTAATTAAATTATAAAAATGAAAACAGCATTTTTTATAATATTGTCCGTTTTGTATGTTCCTGCAAAAACGCGACAAAAATAATGTTAACCGATACTGTTGCAAATTTTGCCGATATTTATAAATCATTCAAAGAAAACCAGTCGATAACGTCGGTTGAAGCCTGCTGCAAAATCAATAACATTCTGCCGCGTTTCAAAATAGACAACGACTTTGCATCAATGAATTTTTCTCAGCTAATAACTTCGATGAGAGGTACTTGCTCAGATATGACTGCGCTAACAATTTTTGCAATGAGAGCTTTGGGCGTGCCTGTTACCTTTGAAAGTACTCCGAAATGGGTAGATTATCCGACGGGACATTCGTGGAATGCAGTCAGAGAAAGTGTCGGTAATTATATTTCATTTATGGGTACGGATTCAAATCCGTACAGTCAATTATTTACTTTCACAATGTAACTCGCGACGAAAAAGAGAAAATATTTTTCGTGGAATAAGAAGGTTTTGTAACGCAAAATAACAAATCATCTTTAAAAATCCCTATAATCTGTGTTATTCGCCTGCCATGTTGGACAGCCTCTGGTTTTGCGCAGTTGGATTTTACGGAAATTGACCGTTTATGCTGAACACATCAATAAAAAATGAAATATGTTACGGTTATTAATACAGTTTCATTATTCATTTTTTAATTAATTTGTACAGTCAAAAAAAATATCTACCTTTGCGGACGTTTTTATAATACTGATTTTTCTGTATTATAAAATCAGAAGGAATTAAAAAAAGCATTAATGGACTTTAAAATTTATATGCAAATGTATTGCAAAAAAACATTATTGAACTGATTTGACGGCAAACTTTGTTTTGATATATTTATATGCAAATCAATATAATAAGTTTAATTATAAAAAATTTTTATTATGAAATACAAGTTGATAGCAAAGGTTAATCCTTTAAAACGAGAAGACCCCAAAAAATGGTATGCAAGTCCTGTAAATCCGGGAAGATTGACTGTCAAAGACTTTGCAAGAACAATAGCCAGTCGGTCGTCGGCGTTGCCGCGCAGCGATATTGAAGACGTTCTTGACAGTTTTCTCGAAGAACTGTCTGTGGTTTTGACAACAGGAATGAGCGTAAAATTGGGCGAATTTGGCACGATGCGACTGATTTTGCAAAGCGGCGCAGCCGATACTCATGACGAGTTTGACAGCTCGAAAATCAAAGGCGTAAAAGTTGCTTTCACGCCCGGAACCGAATTAAAAAATCATATAAACAATATTGTTTTTGAAGAAGAAAAATAGAGACTATATTGATTTATTTTTGTATAAACTGGCTTAAAATCAGTTGCAGAGACGCGATTAATCGCGTCTCTGCTATTGCAGGGGCTTGTCAAAAAATGGCTGAAATCCATCGGGCAACAGGCAAGGTATCGCCATGCAAACCGTAACGCCACGTCCAGTCCATACCTTGAAGTGACTTATAATCATTTCACAATCAGTTATTTATAAACTCATTTGCTTTGATTGCCCAATTTTTATAGTAGCATACATTTTGCATCGCTTCCATATTTTCCAGTAAATTTGAGACACTGCCCACAAAAAATAATTGTCTGAAAATGGCGTAAAATGTGGTTGACAGTTTTTTTAATATAAAAGAACTGTGTATAACAGTAAATGTAAATATCTTGAAATCAGAAAACAGACAAAAAATTAAAAAAAATTTTTGCAGGATAAAAATTTCTGCTTACCTTTGCACCGCAAAACAGCAGGGTACCATAGCTCAGTTGGTAGAGCAAAGGACTGAAAATCCTTGTGTCCCCGGTTCGATTCCTGGTGGTACCACAGAAAATCCCGAAAATAAACCGTTTTCGGGATTTTTTGTTTTTTTATATGTCTGTTAATAAAAATCGTTAAAACTCATAATTTTCGACATTTACCGTTTTGGAAAATATTTTTGTTCCAGCTTTGATTTTTCCCGACAGTGAAAGTTTTGTTCTGTCATTACCTGACAGTATGGCTCTTATTCTGCCCGACAGAATCAACATTCTGTCGGTAATTTCGAGGTCGAACAGTACGGGAACGCTGCCCTGCGAATTTTTGTCTATCCTGATTTGCTGTTTAAGTTTTGCCGTTCCAAACGAATATCCGTCTCTAAGTATTTCAAAACTGGCGTCTTTGACGTAAATATTATGCGGCGACGAATTGTCGGCAAAAACATTTACCTCAATCACCGCCTTGTTTCCCTTCAATGTTTTCAGTTGAACGTTTTCAACTTTAATATCGCGAATATTCCCGCACGACACGGATAATATCAGAACGAATAATGCTGTTATTTTTGACATTACACTAATTTTTGGCAAAATTACATATAATTTTTGTAATTTTGCGCCGGTTTTAACCGTAAAAAAATTTTTTATTGTCATGTACAAGATATTTCGTTCGTTACTGTTCCTGCTGTCAACCGAAAACGCACATGCGCTGGTAATGTTTTTTTTGAAAATCTCCGGTAAAATTTTTGGAATACCGCAGTTGACAAAAAAAATATTTTCAATACAGGATAAAAGGCTTGAAAAAAACGTATTCGGCATCGATTTCAAAAATCCAGTCGGTTTTGCCGCCGGTTTCGATAAAAATGCCGAAGTCTGTAACTATCTCGGCAATTGGGGGTTTGCCTTTGTCGAAACAGGCACGATTACGCCCAAAGCTCAGTCAGGGAATCCCAAGCCTCGAAGTTTCAGACTGAAAAAAGACGGAGCGCTGATAAACCGTATGGGGTTTAATAACGATGGCGTTGAAAAAATTGTCGAAAGATTGAAAAAACGAAAAAAAAATCATACAGTTATAGGCGGAAATATCGGTAAAAATACTACAGTCGCAAATTCGGACGCAGTCGGCGATTATTTGACCGTTTTTAAAACCATTTATGACTTCGTTGATTATATTGCGGTGAATGTCAGCTGTCCAAACATAACCAATCTGCAAAAGCTGCAAAACAGGGCGGAACTCGAAATTCTGCTCCGCGCTCTGATTGAAGAACGGAATAAAAGGCAAACATACCGCCCGATTTTGGTAAAAATATCGCCCGATTTGTCGTTTGCTCAAATCGACGACACTGTCGAACTGATTGAAATGCTGGGAATTGACGGCATAATTGCAACAAATACGACCATATCGAGAGAATCGCTTGCAACGCCGCTATCAGAAATCGAAAAAATCGGCGCAGGCGGATTAAGTGGTAAACCGTTGACAAACCGCGCATTAGCTGCCGTGCGCCACATTTCGCAAAAAACCGCCGGCAAACTGCCGATAATAGCCGTTGGCGGAATAACAACAGTTGAAGACGCCATTAACATGATTGAAGCCGGAGCTTCTCTTATTCAAATATATACGGGGTATATATATCAGGGACCGTATTTTGTTAAAAAAATACTGAAAGCATTGCTGCAACGAAACGGTACTTCCTGTTAACTTACAGAGCTGCTGCCGTATTCACTGTTTACAGATTCAATATAATTGAGAATTTCCTGTTTTCCCGTTCCTGTTTCTGCCGATTCGACAAAAATGGGCGGCAATTCTTCCCAGTTTTCCAGCAATCGCGCTTTATATTTTTCTATATTACTGTTCAACGCATTTTTGGAAAGTTTGTCAATTTTGGTAAATATCAGTGCAAACGGAATTTGATATTCTCCCAGTTTGCTTATAAATTCAATATCAATAACTTTTGGCTCTATACGACTGTCAATAAGTACAAAAAGAAGCATCAATTGTTTTCGATAAAGTATATAATCTTTAATCATCGGTTTAAATTCGTTTCTTTTTGATTTTGACGTTTTTGCGTATCCGTACCCGGGCAAGTCAACAAGATGCCACTGATTGTTTATTAAAAAATGATTAATTAATGTGGTTTTTCCGGGCGTTGACGACACCTGTGCAAGTTTACGTCTGTCTGTCAGCATGTTAATTAATGACGATTTACCTACATTCGACCTTCCAATAAACGCATATTCTGGAATATCGGCGTTTGGACATGATTTATAATCGGGACTGCTTTTGACAAATTCCGCATTTTTTACTGTCATTTTTTACGTTTGTTTTATAAAAAATAGGAGACTGTCTCAAATTATTCAGTTGCTGTTCCTGTTCAAAAATCTTCTTTGCGAAATATTCTTTTGCCGGACGGAGTATCTGAATTTTGAGACAGTCTCTGAAAAATTAATTATGACTATACAATTTATCCTAAATATGATTTTAGCAATTTACTTCTCGAACTGTGCCGGAGACGTCTTATTGCCTTTTCTTTTATTTGTCGCACGCGCTCTCTTGTAAGGTTGAATTTTTCGCCTATTTCTTCAAGCGTCATTTCCTGCGCTCCTATTCCGAAAAAGAATCGCACAATATCCCGTTCTCTTTCGGTAAGAGTTGCCAGCGCCCTGTCAATTTCCTTTGAAAGCGATTCGCTCAGCAATGCTCTGTCGGCATTGGGCGAGTCGTTGTTTACGAGAACGTCGAGCAGGCTGTTGTCTTCACCATCGACAAATGGAGCGTCAACAGAAACATGTCTGCCTGAAACGCGCAGAGTATCAGTAACTTTCTCTTTTGAAATGTCAAGGATATTAGAAAGTTCTTCCGACGATGGCGCTCTTTCGTTTTCCTGTTCAAACTTTGCAAGCGCTTTGTTAATTTTGTTGAGCGAACCTACCTGATTGAGAGGTAAACGAACAATACGCGACTGTTCTGCAAGGGCTTGCAGAATGGACTGGCGAATCCACCACACGGCGTATGATATGAATTTGAAGCCGCGTGTTTCGTCAAATTTTTCAGCAGCCTTAATCAGCCCCAGATTTCCTTCGTTTATAAGGTCAGGCAAGCTTAAACCCTGATTTTGGTACTGTTTGGCGACGGAAACCACAAATCGCAGGTTTGCTTTTGTAAGTTTTTCGAGCGCTTCCTGATCGCCTTTTTTGATTCGTTGCGCCAGCTCGACTTCGTCTTCCACAGAGATTAGTTCCTCTCTGCCGATTTCCTGCAAATACTTGTCCAGAGAAGCACTTTCTCTGTTAGTAATTGATTTGGTAATTTTTAACTGTCTCATTTTGCCTATTAAAATCAATTGTTAATCAAATAAAAATACAAGAAAGCCGAATTCTTATGAGAGAATTTCGGCTTTCGGATACTGATGTCGAAATGTTTTTTCGACAATCGGGTTTTCTTTATAATCTACATTATAAACCGAATGCTATATATGCCGGATACCCATTTGGATAAACGCCTTCGATAAACACTCCTCCCTTCTTTATATCTTTAAGAACGTTAACTAAATCTTTTTCGGAAACAATACCCCGCTGATTGACTTTCAGTATTATAAATCCTTTTCTAACGCCGTTGTCTTTCAACTTGCCGTCATAGATTTCGGTAACTTGTAATCCGCCGTCAATTTTCAGTTTTTGAGCGAGTTCCTTGCTTACCGGTTCCAGTTTTGCACCCAGAACCTCTACTCCGGTTGTGGAAGTCATTTCCGTATTTCCGGCATTATTACGTAAAACGGTGCTGATTTGTTTCGTTTTTCCGTCGCGAACCAGAGTTAAATTTAATTTATCGCCCGGTCTCAGCCTGCTAATCTCTTCAACTACAATTGATTTGCTGGTTACGTCTTTATTTTCTATTTTTATAATTATATCGCCCTTCTGTATTCCGGCTTCGTGGGCGGCGCTGTTTTCTTTGACGCTTTCAACGTATGCGCCTCTGTATTTTTGCAGTTCTTTCAGATTTGTAATACCGTTTTTTTCTGCGACTTCTTCGTCAATATCTGATGTGTGCATGTACATAATACCGAGAAATGCACGCTGAACTTTGCCATACTGTATAAGGTCTTCGATTACTTTTTTTACTATGCTTGAAGGCACGGCAAACGAAAATCCTTCGTATACGCCAGTGTTTGTGGCAATTGCTGTATTTATGCCGACAAGTTCGCCTTTCAGGTTTACCAGAGCGCCGCCGCTGTTTCCGGGATTAACGGCTGCGTCTGTCTGTATAAACGATTCGATACTGAGTTCTCCCGGTATCATGTTTAGTTGTCGCGCTTTTGCGCTTACAATTCCAGCCGTAATGGTCGAGGTCAGATTAAACGGGTTTCCTACTGCCAGAACCCATTCGCCAAGCCGCAAATCGTCGGAATTGCCGAACGTCAGCGCCTGAAGTTTTTTGTCGGTTTCGACTTTCAGCAGGGCTATATCGGTATTCGGGTCGCGTCCCACAATTTCTGCGTCCAGTGTGGTTTGATCGTCCAAAGTTACTTTAACTTCGCTTGCTTTGTCAATAACATGATTGTTTGTAATTATATATCCGTCGGCAGAAATAATTACGCCAGAACCGGAGCCTTTGGGCGTATATTCTTTGTATTTTTGAGCATCGGGCATACCGAAAAAGAAATCAAATATATCGTTGCCTCCTCTGTTTTTATAATATTGGGTTTCGTATGAAACCTTAACATGCACGACGGAAGGAACGGTATGTTCGGCTGCGTCGGAGAAACTTACCGGTTCGCCCGACGGCGAAAATGCGGCAGTTGTTATACGCATGGGTTGCGATTCGTAGTTGATATTGACGGGGTTTTTTGAATTGATGTTTTTTATTATCAGCGCAGAAATAAATCCCCCGATTATTCCTGCAAACAGCAGTAAGGAAATTGTTTTTAAAATACTATTTTTTTTCATGTTCGTTTTAAAATTTTGTTTACCTTAAAAAATTATATTTAACAACAATATGACAGAAAACTGTTAAAAAAGTTTAAAATGTCGATTAAATCTTTTTTGAAAGGCGGGCGCATTTAAATCTACATAAACTCTATTTTAGAATACAAAAGTATATTTTACGGTAAAAAATCCATAATCTAATTATAGTTTGAATTAAAAAATTCAACATATTCAGAAAATGAGTTTGACGAACGAAGAATTTTCAGATTTTCATCAAGTATGACGAAACTGACGTATTCGTTTTGGGGAATATTGTTAAAAATTTCATCGGCAGCGATTACTTTTGCATAGAAACTTACTGCCTCCTTCTTATCTTTAATTCCCGACATTATCAGCATCTTATAGTTTGCAAAATCAACAGTTTTAACATCGTCGTAGCCTCTTTCAGGATAATTAATGGCGTTGAACGCTATAACGTTAAATCTCAGCCTGTTTGTATTGACGTTTGCATTGACAATTATAACAAACGCATGTTTCCCGTCTGCGGTCGAATATTCATGCTGCCGGTCTGCCGTTTTCTCCTTTTTTTCGACAGATGCAGCTGGTGCGGTCTGGTCGTTGCCAACGGTTTTGATGGTTGCGACGGTTTCGAGTTCGTCCTTTTCGAGTTCGTTCAAAAGCGTTTTTGCATAAACTGCCGCCTGATTTCCTTTAAAACGGGTTATAATGTCGTTAAGCGCCGCCTTGCAATCGACAATATTGCCGTTATAATCGCTCGAAAGCGCTTTCAGCAGCGAAAATTGAGGCACAAGTCTCCCCGAAGGATATTTTTTCAAGGCGATTTCTGCTGCCCGCAGGGCTTCGCCGGTTTTGTTTGCAGTATAAAGGGCAAGCGCCGAGTTGTAGTCAATTTCTTCCGATACCTCAACTGCCAACATTCGGTCGATATATCCGGGATCGGTAGCGGCAAGCGTTTTGGGATGCTGCGGAAATTTTTGCAGCATCAGATTTCTGTAATAACCGGCTTTGTCGATATTTCCCGATTTTGAATACAAACTGTACAGAGCGACATACGATTCGGGAAGGAGATTGTTTTCCGGAAAACGTTCGTTCAGTTTTTCAAACATTTCGGCAGCCTTTTCGGGCATGTCCAAATCGTCGCAATACGCTTCGCCAACGTTGAACATTGCATTTATAATTTTTTCGTTCGATGCGTTTTTGGCTTCGGCTGTTTTCGGAATATTTGCTTTGACTGCATCTTTCTTTGATATGGAATCTGTATTTTCGACAAACGTTTCCGTATCGTCCTGAGTGTCATAGTCGTCATAATCGCGCTGAATCTGTACGCCTTTATTTTTTCTTCTCCAATTATCTTCCAGTTTTCTGTCGCCCCATTTCATCGAAAAATCCGTTCGTCCGAGCGCAAGCGAAGCGGGATTATAAAAATACCACTGTCCATTTACGGAATTAATGTCAGACTGTAATTTTTCAAGTTTCTGTTTATCTTCTTCTGCTTTTCGCCGTTTTTCTTCAGCCTGTTCCAACTGTCTGTCAATCAAATTATCTAATTCCTTGTCGGACAAACTTGCCAGATACAGCAAACTGTCTTCGAGGACAATAATTTTCATATTCAGCGCAAGTTTCCGGTATTTTGCCGCTTTTTTGGAAACTTCGTCAAAAAAAGAATGATCGCTGCCGAGCATAATTGCGGCGCTGTCGTAGCATGTATAGGCTCTGATATAGTCGGGCAAAGTCATATAATGGTCAGCCATAGCGAGATACGAAAGTCCTTTCTGTCGCGTACCCGTACCGTTTGCGTTAACCGATTTTCGATAATATTCGAGCATTGCAGGTTTGTTTCCTTCCGATTCTTCAAGTTTTGCAAAAGCGTAATATATCTGATCATGATATTTTTTATTCATTTCATTTCGCAGCGCTTTTTCCAGCGTTTTTCTCAACTTGCCTTTCTGCACGGTTGGGTCGTATGCGTGCGCCATCGACATTTCAGCGTTAAACGCAGTGAAATACGGCGGATTTTTTTTCAGTAATTTTGAAAAATGATATGTCGCCTTTGAATTGTCTGCCGTCAGCCCGTACAGCTGTCCGAGAATATAATGATACCGTATTTGCGTATATTTTTTCCGCGTACCTTTCAATGCGTTTTCAAGATACGGAATTGCCTGAGCATATTTTTTTTGTTTGATATACAGATCGGCGTATGCTGCATTAATCAGAGGTTCTATTTTTCGTAAAATCTGTGCATCTTTTTTTCGATTTAGCGAAGTCAGAATATTTTCCGCTTTTCCATATTCTTTATTGTATGCAAAAATTACAGCCTGCCATGCCATTGCTTCATAAGTACTTGATTCTTTTGGATATTCCATCAAAATAAATTCAAATTTGTCAAAAGCCTGACTGTATTCATGCATGTATAAGTTAGCCTTGCCTGCAAGCAGTTGAGCGTCGTCGATAAAACGGTTAAATTCTTTTTTGTTGTAAAATTCCCGTTCTTCGCGGCTCAGATTCTTTTTTTTCTTTGGTTTAGCCGTAATGGAATGTAACTGAACAGCTTTTGCGCTTTTGTCGAGTACTCGCTGGGTTTCGCCTGAAACCGTTCCGGCAGCCTGTTTATATTCAAATGCAAAAACTGGCAGTATATCGTCGAAATCCTGAGGCTCTATGGCTTCAATCTTTTTCGACGCCTGTTTCAGACTTTCCCTGCCGTTATAAAACACATTATAATATGTGTTAATTTCGTGATAGTTACGATTCAAAAAATTATTGTGCGAAGTCGAACATCCGACAGCAAAAAACAATAAAAATAGGCAAAAACAATTAGCCTTCATTGACAAAAAATTAAAAATCAGACAGCGCAAAGGTATAAAAAATTATGAAAAAACAACAAAACAATGCCAATACAGTACAAATCAAGCGATAACATTTGTATTATTCTGTGGCGAATAATCCGCTCCAAACAATTTGACTTGCGTCCTGCTAAATATTTTTTTGATGTTCTGTTTTGTCCCAAACTGAACAAAAACAGTAAACCGTTTTTACACACCTCAAATCCGCAAAAAAAAATAAATTTCAAAAAGCCATTTTGTAAACTTTTACATCAAAAAAAACTAACCTCCAAAGTCAAAATTTAAACAATTTATCTCTGAAAAGGACTTTTCATATTTCCAAATACTTTTTGCGGATTTCAGGAGAAACACAACTTGGAGTCCATAATTCATCAAACCGCTCGTTTGCTTTCATAACATTCTGGAACGAATATTACGACGACATGGAATAGTGAAAAAGTCAAATAAAAATCGTAAGATACGCGCGAGAGAGCGAGAATGAAAAAAAAGTATTAGAGTTTATGTGAATTTAAATATGATATTGGAAAGCATATCTCTGGCTGAAAGCCATAATTTTCATAACCGCCGGTCAACGACCGG
>JAIROW010000058.1 GCA_031257315.1 Prevotellaceae bacterium | reverse complement strand
TCCTACCGACAAGTTATACTGTCTTACCGGAAAGTTATACTGTCCTACCGGAAAGTTATACTGTCCTACCGGAAACTTTCGCTGTCCTACCGGAAAGTTTTACTGTCCTACCGGAAAGTTTCACTGTCCTACCGGAAAGTTTCACTGTCTTACCGGAATGTTATACTGTCTTACCGGAATGTTATATTGTCTTACCGGAAAGTTTCGCTGTCTTACCGGAAAGTTTCGCTGTCTTACCGGAAAGTTTCGCTGTCTTACCGGAAAGTTTCACTGTCTTACCGGAAAGTTTCACTGTCTTACCGGAAAGTTTCACTGTCTTACCGGAAAGTTATACTGTCTTACCGGAAAGTTATACTGTCTTACCGGAAAGTTATACTGTCTTATAGAAAAGTTTTACTGTATTGCAGAAAAGTTTTACTGTATTGCAGAAAAGTTATACTGTCCTGCCGGAATGTTTTACTGTCTTATAGAAAAGTTATACTGTCTTACAGTAAAAATAGACAAGGGGGCATGCCCCCTTGCTGTTATTATCTGAATGTTATGCTGTTTTTAGGCGCTGGATTAAATAAATCGGGATACGGTTGTACGCGGCAGCGCAGCCGTCTGCCGTCTTAGTGAGCTTGCAGCCAGTTTGTGCCATATCCACATTCGACGGTCAGCGGTACTTTCAGTCGGACGGCGTATTGCATGTTGGTTACTACTATACGTTTTATTTCTTCAAGTTCTTGTGCGAACACGTCGAATACAAGTTCGTCGTGAACTTGGAGTATCATTGCGGTTTTCATTTTGCGTTTTTTAAGTACCTGGTTTATGTTAATCATTGCAATTTTTATTATGTCGGCTGCTGTACCCTGTATCGGGGCGTTTATGGCGTATCGTTCAGCCATACCGCGTATCATTGCGTTTCCCGAATTGATGTCGTTCAGCTGCCGTCGGCGTCCGAAAAGTGTTTCGACGCTGCCGTTTTTCTGCGCTTCGGCTATCACTCTGTCCATATATAGTTTTACTTTTGGGTATGATTTGAAGTATCCGTCGATGAGCTGTTTTGCGTCGGTTCGCGATATTTTGAGCCTCTGCGCCAGTCCGAATGAGGAGATGCCGTATATTATGCCGAAGTTAGCGGTTTTTGCGGCGCTTCGCTGCTCTCTGGTTACGTTTTCGACGGGTATTTTGTAGATTTTTGCGGCTGTTGCGGCGTGTATGTCTTCGTTGTTGCAGAATGCTTCAATCATGCTTTCGTCTTCGCTGAAATGCGCCATAAGCCGCAGTTCTATCTGCGAGTAGTCTGCTGCCAGAAGAATGTGGTCTTCGTCGGAGGGTACGAATGCTTTTCTGATTTCGCGTCCTCGAGCTTCGCGAATCGGAATGTTTTGGAGATTTGGGTTGTTAGAACTCAGCCGTCCGGTGGATGTTACAGCCTGATTGAAAGATGTGTGTATTTTGCCGGTGCGTCTGTTTATAAGCGTGGGCAGGGCTTCGATGTATGTAGAGAGCAGTTTTTTCAGGCTGCGGTATTCGAGTATTTTGTCGATAATCGGGTGTGTGTCTTTGTATGCCAGCAGTGTTTCTTCGTCGGTGGCGTACTGTCGCGTCTTTGTGGTTTTTACTTTTGAGCCTCCGATTTTCAGTTTGTCGAACAGAACTGCGCCAAGCTGTTTGGGCGATGAAATGTTGAGTTCCGGTTCGCCGGCAATTTCTTTTATTTCTCGTTCTATTTCGTCGAGTTCTGCGGAATACTGTACTTTCAGTTCTTTCAGGCATTTTCTGTCGATGCATACTCCGCTGGTTTCCATGTCGGCAAGTACGGTAATGAGCGGCGCTTCTATCTGTTCGTAGAGTTTCAGCATGTTTTTATTTTTGAGCAGTGTCAGGAACTTTGTTTTGAGTTGTAGCGTAACGTCTGCGTCTTCGGCGGCGTATTCTCTTACCTTGTCGAGCGGGACGACGTCCATAGTTCGCTGGCTTGCGCCCTTTGTTCCGATAAGCGCTTCTATGGGTATGGGGCTGTAATTGAGGTATATTTCGGACAGGTAGTCCATGTTGTGTCGCGAGTCGGGGTTCAGTAGATAGTGCATGAGCATAGAATCGTACATTGCGCCGTCAACTTCGATACCGACGTTTTTCAGTACTTCGATGTCGAATTTAAGGTTTTGTCCGGTTTTGGCGATGTTCGGGTTTTCGAATACCTGTTTGAAGCGGTTTGTCAGTTCCTGCGTTTTTTGGGGATTGTTTGGAAATACGGGGACATACCATGCTTCGTGCGGCTGCAAGGCGAACGACATTCCGACAAGTCGGCTTTCAAACGGGTTTAGCCCTGTGGTTTCGGTGTCGAAGCAAAATTCGGTCGAGTTTTCGAGCTTTTTTATCAGCCGTGTAATATCGCTGTCCGAAATTGCCATATAGTAGCTGTGAGGGACGTGTTCTACTGTCCGGTGAGATTTTATTTCCCGTTTGTCGGCAACGATGCTGAACAGGGATAGCTGTTCGCCTTCGTGTTTTTCAGTCTCCGACTTCTGTTCGCCGTTTCTGTAAAAATCTCTGAGCAGTGAATAAAATTCGTATTCGGCGTAAATGTTTTTCAGCAGTTCGACGTCGGGTTTTTTTGTTTCCAAATCCTTTTCGTCCCATTCGACAGGAATATCGGTAACAATAGTAACCAGTTTTTTCGACAGCCGCACCTGCGCTTCGCTGTTTACCAGCGATTCTTTCTGTTTGCCTTTCATTTCGTCGATATGGCTGTAAATTCCGTCAATATCGCCATATTTTTTTATTAATTTGACGGCGGTAACTTCGCCGATGCCCGGAGCGCCGGGTACGTTGTCGGCAGCATCGCCCCACAGCGCCAGAATGTCGATAACCTGTTCGGGTTTTTCGATGCCGTAGCGCTGGCAGATTGCTATTCTGCCGAGAATTTCGACTTCGTTGCCCGAATGTTTCGGTTTATACATGAAGATTTTGTCCGACACTAACTGTCCGTAGTCTTTGTCGGGCGTTACCATAAAAACGTTGAAGCCTTTTTGTTCGCCTGTTTTGGCAATTGCGCCGATAATGTCGTCGGCTTCATAGTCGGGAACTTCAAATATTGGAATTTTGTAAGCCTTCAATATTTCTTTGATTACGGGAACGGCGGCGATTATCTGTTCGGGAGTTTGCAGCCTGTTTGCCTTGTATTCGGGAAAAATTCTGCGTCTGAACGAGCCTCCGTGATGGTCGAATACCACAGCGATATGGGTAGGCTGTTCCCTGTTCAGGATTTCTTGCAGACTTTTAATAAAACCAAAAACTGCCGAAGTATCGAAACCTTTCGACGTTGTAATTGGACGTTTGATAAATGCGTAATGCGCTCTGAAAATCAATGAATACGCATCAAGTAAAAAAAGCTTTTTCATTGCCTGTATTTTTCGCAAAGTTAGCATAAAATTTTTGGATTGCGCACAAGCG
Organism: Prevotellaceae bacterium; assembly: GCA_031257315.1. GTDB lineage: Bacteria > Bacteroidota > Bacteroidia > Bacteroidales > UBA932 > JAIRLF01. Next base: position 27,712 of record JAIROW010000058.1, on the reverse strand, counting down.
CATAAATTTTTACAGGAGAAAAGTAAAGGACTGTTCAAAACGGAAAGCGCGGAGTAAATTCAGTTGCAGCATTTTTTGCAGAGACTGACAATTTTCGTGATTTGCATCAATTCGTAATTTTTTTCATACCTTTGCGGCATGAAATTTGCGTTTTTTTTAATTTTTCGGATTAACTCAAAAGTGTTAAACTGTATTAATACAGTAAACCTGAGCTGTTAATATTTAATCAAAGAAACAAAAAAAGAACTGAAATACAGGATATAATAATAGAAAAAAGACAGTAGATGAAACATAGAACACATGAAAATCTGGAACACGTAAGGACGTTGAACGACCTGTTTTCTCATTCGACAGAAAAATATGCTTCAAGAACAGTAAATTCGTTTATCGGCAAAACGCCGGTTTTGTACGGAGAATTTGCCGAAAAAGTCGGCTGTTTGCAGGAAACGCTTAAATCGCTTGGAGTAGCCGGCGGCGACAAGGTGGCGATTTATACGCACAACTCGCCGGTTTACAGCGTTGTTTACTTTGCGGTTACAACTGTCGGAGCAGTTATTGTTCCGCTTTTACCCGATTTTTCGCCTGCCGAGGTCGAGAATATTATAAATCATTCCGACAGCAAGGTACTGTTTGTGTCGGAACGGTTAAAAAACAAAACAGACGATATTAACGTTCCAAATCTGAAAATAAGGATATGTCTCGAAAACATGTCGATTTATGAAAACAGAGACGCATTAACTGTCTGCCGCTCAACCGGCGAAACGGAAATTCAACCCGACAGCACGGCAAGCATAGTATATACGTCGGGAACAACCGGAAAATCGAAAGGAGTTGTGCTGACGCATCACAATTTGATTTCGCAGATAAAAATGACGCTCAAAATTGAGCCGGTTAACGAAACCAGCGTTTTTCTGTCCATACTTCCGCTTCCGCACACCTACGAGGGAAGTCTTGGATTTTTGCTGCCGTTTCTGGCAGGCGCAAGCGTTTACTATCTCGAAAAACCGCCGACGCCGACTTTGCTGATTCCAGCCGTACAGCAGGTAAAACCCACGCATATACTGTCTGTTCCGCTTATTCCTGAAAAGATTTTCAGAAACAGCGTACTTGCAAAAATTAACTCCGGTTTTTTTACGCGAAACCTTTACAGAACAACTGTTGGCAGAAAATTGCTGCATCGTATTATTGGCAAAAAATTATACAAAACGTTTGGAGGCAGACTGAAATTTTTCGGCGTTGGAGGCGCCAAGCTCGACCCCGTTACCGAAAGGTTTCTGTACGAAGCCCGTTTCCCTTATGCAATTGGCTATGGATTGACGGAAACAGCGCCGCTGCTTTCGGCGGCTCTCTCGTACAATGTAAAAGTAGAATCGGCAGGATTTAAACTCGAAGAAGTCGAGATGAAAATCAACGACCCCAATGAAGCGGAAATAGGCGAACTGTGGGTTAAAAGTCCGAGCTTGATGAAAGGATATTACAAGGACGAAGAACTTACCAACTCTGTCATTACGCCCGACGGGTGGTTCAAAACCGGCGACCTTGTAAAGGTAAATTCATCGGGACGAATTTATTTGAAAGGACGGTTGAAAAATATTATTCTGACATCAAACGGTGAAAATATTTACCCCGAAGAAATAGAATCGGTAATAAACAATTTCAAATTTGTTCAGGAGTCGCTGGTGCTTGAAGAAAAGGGGAAACTTGTAGCAATGGTCAAGTTTAACTACGAAGAACTCGGCGTTCAGTATTCGCGGATAAAGGAGGAAGTACAGTCAAAGTTAGAGGAAAACTATCGCGAATTAGAGAAGAAAATCGAAGAGCTGAAGCTCGAACTTATGACATACGTCAATTCAAAAGTGAACCGTTTTTCACAGATTTCCAAGATTGTAGCTCTGCCCGTTGCCGTCGATTTTGAAAAGACGTCAACAATGAAAATCAAACGCTATATGTATCTGTAAAAAAACAAATCATTTAGTTCTGTTTATTGCATAGTACGAAAGTTTTATCAGCGACTGTTTTGCGGCAGAATCTTCAAGGGTTGAAATCAGCGAAACAGCTTTGCTGATATAATTTTGTGCAACTTTTGCGGCATATTCTATTCCTCTGTTCTCGATTACAAAATTTCGGACAGTCTGTACGTTTTTACGGTTTGTATCGGCTTCCTTAACGCATTTAAGTATGTGTTTTCTGTCTTTTTCGCCACACTGTTTCAGGGCGTAAATCAGCGGCAAAGTGATTTTTCTTTCGACAATATCGTTTCCGGCAGGTTTTCCAAGCAGATTTGTTTTCTCGAAATCGGCGATATCGTCCTTTATTTGAAAAGCCATTCCAATATTTTCGCCGGTTTCGTACATCAGCTGCGCAAGTTCGTCGGCTCCGGTCGATTTTGCTCCAAATTTCATCGATGCGCCGATGAGAATCGCCGTTTTCTTTTTAATTATTTCATAATAAACTTCTTCCGACGTATCCATGTCAACAGATTTTTCGGTCTGAATCATTTCGCCCAGACTCATTTCGCAGGTCAGATTTGCCATCGCGTCGATTATATCGAACATTTTATGTTTTGCAGTCAGTACCAGCATGTTCGACAGCAGATAGTCGCCCGTAAGAACCGCTATTTTCGAAGACCATTCGGCATTAATCGACTTGTTGCCTCTCCGCTGTTCGGAGCGGTCGATTACGTCGTCATGCACAATTGACGCAGTATGAAGCATTTCGACCACCGCCGCCGCAACGTATGTAAATTCGGTTATTGGTTTAAGCGTTGCCGCCGCCGAAAGGAAAACGCAGACAGGACGCATTCGTTTGCTTTGCTGGTCGAATATATATTTCAAAATTCTGTTCAGCAAATCGGAGTCGGAAGACAGGGAGTCTCTGAAAAATATTTCAAACTTTTTCAGTTGCTCTTTTGTATCATTTCCGATAAAATCGTTCAAATATAAAACTTCGGATATGCCGCTATTTTTATTGTACCCGTCTGTATTGTCTTTCATTACATCTAAAAATAAACTGCAAAAGTATATGTTTTTTGTCAAACAAGAAATTTATATTCTGAAATCTGTGTGTTTCAAACTGTTATTGGCATCAAAAATACACTTGCAACAAACGTCAGCTATCGTATGTCCGATTTTGTAATTTTCTGTTTATAATACATTTAAAATCGACTGAAAAAATGTGTTATGATATTTTGTTTGGCATTATTTTGGGCATTTGACATTTGACGGAAGACGGTAAAAATTCGCCGGTTTTTATCCGTCTGAATGTGGCAATACGTCCGGATTTTTACATGGCATTTGACGCAAAATGAGGTTATTATCAAATATCGACGTTATCAGAGATAAAGTATCAGCAGAGATTTGGTTCGGCAAAATTTTTTTTTTCAGTCAAAAAAAAATTCCTAATTTTGCACAATGAAAAGTTTTGGTAGGATATTGAATTTATCATTGGTAAAAGTAAACAGAACGACTGCGCTGTGCGTGGCGGCGACCGTGTTGTGCGCGTGCGGCGTGGCGGCGCAGGACACGGTCAGATTAAATATTGCGCAAGCCGAAAAACTGTTTGTGGAGCGAAACCTGCAACTGCTTGCCGAACGTTGCAACATCGACGCCGCAAAAGCAGCTCTTGTGCAGGCTAAACTGTTTCAAAATCCGACAGTCTCGGCGGGAATAAATATATATAACCCCGAAAATAAACGCTGGTTCGACGCCGACAACAATTCGGGACAATACGCCTTTGCCGCCGAACAGATTATCCGTCTGGGAGGCAAACGTAACAAAGAAATCGCGCTGGCAACAATAGACGTGCGGCTGTCTGAAAATCAGTTTTACGACCTGCTGCGCACGCTGCGGTTTGCACTCGGCAGCGCCTTTTATGAAGCGTATTTCGCCTACCGTTCACTCAAATCGTTCGATACGCAAATAGCGCTTCTCGAAGAATTACAGAACACATATAAAGAATTGAAAAACAGAGGCGTTGTATCGCTCGGCGAAGTGGTGCGTATTCAGTCGTTGCTCTACGGCTTGCAGTCGGACAAACTTGAATTACAGGCTTCCATCAACGAATTACAGTCGCAGTTGCAACTCCTATTGCAGGACAATCGCGCAGTTTTTATTCCCGACGTTACCGGCGACGATTTCGCTTTTCAAAACCCTGCCGATTTACAGATAAGCAGACTGATTGACAATGCCCTCGAAAACCGTATCGACCTGAAAACGGCAAAAGACGAGCTGCTGTATCAGCGCAAAAAAGTGTCGCTCGAAAAGGCTAATGCCATTCCCGACCTTACTCTCGGCGCAGATTTCGACAAGCGCAGCGGTGCGTTCGACAATCAGTTTTCGCTGAACATGTCTGTCGGGCTGCCGTTTTTCAACCGGAATAAAGGCGCTATTAACGCCGCAAAAGCCATTGCCCGACAGAAGGAACTGCTTGTAACCCAAAAAGAAAAGGAAATCGAAAACCAAGTGCAAAAAGCCTACGCCAACGCGCTGGAAGCAGACCGTGCAAGCCATTCGATTGACGCCGACTTTGAACAGAATCTGCAATCGCTTCTGCAAAGTATTACCGACAATTTCCGTAAAAAGAACGTCAGTATGCTTGAATTTACCGATTTCTGCGAATCATACCGCGACAATATCATTAAAATAAATCAGATACAGAACAAAAAAGCCCAGACAATGGCAGAACTCCGCTTTGCAACGGGCATGGATTTCTTTAATTTATATGACAGTGAAAAATAAGAGAATTACAGTAATAATAGTTGCAGGCATAATGCTTGCCTGCGTTTCGTGCGGAAAAAAACACTCTGCAAACGTTTCCGCAAACGTCATTAACGACAGTATTTTAAACAGTTTGCCCAAAACGGCAGTCCATTCCGAAGAAATCAGCCGCGAGCTGAAACTTAACGGGCGCATCGTTCCCGACGAGGCAAAGCAGGCAAGCGTGTACGCGCTCGTGAGCGGGCGCATCGGGCAGGTGAACGTGGAACTCGGCGATTACGTAAGCAAAGGGCAAACGCTTGCCGTGCTGAAAAGCGCAGAAGTGGCGGGCGTCAACAACGAACTTGCGCTGGCGAGGTCTAACCTTGAAATAGCCCGCAAAAACCGCGATACTTACAAAGAACTGTACGAAAGCAACCTGACATCGGAGCGCGAATTTGTTACAGCCCGCGCCGAATACGAAAAAGCGTTGTCTGAATTGCAGAAAGCCGAAAACGTATCAGCAATTACCGGCGGCGAAAATTCGACGTACACACTTGTTTCGCCGCTCAACGGCTACATTATCGCAAAAAATATCACCAGCAATTCCGAAGTGCGCAACGACATGGCAGAGCCGCTTTTTTCTATTGCCGACCTGTCGGTAGTATGGATTTTGGCAGACGTTTTCGAGGTCGATATTGACCGTATCCGTCTGGGGCAGTCGGTAAGCGTGTGCGCACTGTCCAATCCTGACAGGGTTTACATGGGGAAAATCGACAAGATATACAACGTTCTCGACCCCGAAACGCGCACGATGAAAGCCCGCGTGTCGCTCGCCAATCCGAACAGCGAACTGAAAGCAGGAATGTTTGTTTCGGTAAAGGTGAATGTAAAAAGCAGCATGACGGCAGTAGCCGTGCCTTCTGCCGCGCTGATTTTTGACGATAATAAAATGTATGCTATTGTTATCGGCAGCAACAGTAAGCCAGAAATACGTCCCGTCAGAGAGATTTTCCGAAACGGCGACAAATGTTATGTAGAAGGCGTCGAAGATGGCGAAACGGTAATTACCGGCGGACAGGTGTTTCTGTTTGAAGCGCTGAACGGAAAATAGATTTTTTACAGTTGACAAAAGGCTGTCAAAAAAGACATTTTTATTTGCGCGTGGGAGTGCGATAAATCGCCCTCACGCGCTGAAAACCAATATTTTCATAACTATACTTAATTCTGTAAAAATCACAGTTCAGACAGATATTTAAGAAACCTGAAATTAATATTATATTCGGTCGGTTTGAGCCGACGTCCGGAATATTTGTTGCTATTGCTTATTTTTGCGCTGTTTCAGCAAAAATTTTCAAGCCAGATGCAAAAAATTTGTTTCACGCAAAAAAATTAAAAAAAATTAATAATTTTTAACTGATTGAATGTTAAACATTTAAAACAGTAATATAAACTAAATATATTTCATATAAAAAATTTATGCATCAACTTTAAAAATTATATATATCTTTGTAACCGAAATTCTGAATGTAAAGAACAAGATATATAAGAAAAAGAATTATATAAAAAGAAAAATTAAGTTATTGTAACAAATCTTTAAAAACGTACAAAAATGTGCTGTATAAATTTTGAAAATATTTTGGCTGTATTGAAAAAAAAGTTATTAACAACCGTCTTTTTTGACGAGTTTGGCACACTTTTTGTAGAGAGAGAGAGAGAGAGAGAGAGAGAGAGAGAGAGCTTATTATCAGCTAATTACAGAGGGACTGAAATACTTTCCCAAATATCTGCGGGCATACGCTGTATGTCCTGTGGAGAAATATTGTGCGCTTTACAGTTGTATTCGTCTGCATATTATTTTTACAGAAGAGAGGCAAAACGCCCCTCCATACCTGACTGTAACCGTGTGAAGTCAGATGCAAAAACCGGAAAAATCTTATATAATAAAAATTTTAATATTAACAAATTCAAATTCAAATTTATGAGAAAGTTTATTTCTTTGATTTCTTTAGTTTTATTGTGCGGCGCTGCCTCAATGGCAAATGCACAGGAGTTCAAACCGTTCCGCGTAGATGCGGGTATAGGTTACGGTCTGCCTTTCACAAAGGGCTTTGACGGCGGTATTGCGTTTTACGCAGAACCGAAATATGCAATTGCAGACAAAATTGCAGTCGGTCTCAGATGGGAAGGCGCGTTGTTTGCAGGAGAGTCCGAGGATCTCAATCTGAGTATCAGTTCCGGTTACTACGCTACCGGCGATTACTATTTTAACAACAACAAATTCCGTCCATTTGCTGGCTTGGGTTTGGGAATGTACAGTGTCGGTTCGGCGAAAGTAAAGGTTAATACAGAAGATGTTGTTCAGGGTGTAGTTACCGGAGACGCTCAAAGTTCTTTCGGAATGTTGGTTCGTGCAGGTTTTGATTTCTCGCACATCAGATTTGCACTATCCTACAATCTTGCAACCACAAACCCATCATTCAGTTATCTGGGAATTTCTCTTGGATTCTACATTGGTGGTGGCAAAAATTAGTTTGTTTGAACTGTCGATTAAAAAAAAGAGGTTGTCCGAAAGACAGCCTCTTTTTATTTTTATGCAAAAATTAAATAATTTTTTATGTGAAATATAGCTTTTTTATTTATTCAACAAATATTCATATATAAATTTTTCCTGAAGATTTCTGAAATGCAAACCTTTTGAACCGCCATATCCGTGTCTTTCGGACGGATACAGCATAAGTTCAAAATATTTATCTGCATTTTCAAGCGCGTTTACAAGCTGAAAAGTGTTTTGAGCGTGAACGTTTTCGTCTATAAGTCCGTGAGTTATAAGCAGTTTACCTTTAAGGTTCTGCGCGTAAACAATGGTTGACGATTTTTTGTAGCCTTCGGAATTGTCGTCAGGAAGTCCCATGTATCTTTCGGTGTATGGAGCGTCGTATAGCATCCAGTCTGTAACGCTTCCTCCGGCAATGCCGTGCGTAAACACGTCTGGGGCTGTCAGCAGCGAATAGCAGGTTATGTATCCGCCATAGCTGAATCCGCGAATACAGATGCGTTCAGGGTCAGCGGAGGCGTTTTCTGTCAGCCACTTAACGCAGGCAGAATAGTCGGCGACTTCTACTTTTCCGAGATTGCGGTACATTTCGTCCTGACCGCGTTTGCCAAAGTGCAGGCTGCCGCGGTGGTCAAACGAAACCTGTATCAATCCGTCGATGGCGTACCGGTTCAGTGTGAGCGAGTTGCCAATCCAGCCCTGATTTACGCTTATAGCCGACGGACCTCCGTAAATGTCAATCAGTACGGGATATTTTTTGTTTTTGTCGAAATTGACCGGACGTGTAAGGCGCATTGGCAGTCTGTATTTGCCGTCGTCGCTTGTTACGGTAATCAGTTCGGTTTGCGCCCAGCCGTATTTTTCGTTTTCTTCGTTTCGCGAATCGTAAAGTTTTTTCACAAGTTTTCCTTTAACGTCGTACAAATCCGATTTTACGGGAGTTTGAAAACTGGAATACGTTGTTACAAAATATTTTGCATCGGGCGACATCGAAACTCTGTGCGAACAGTCTCCAAATGACAGCCGTTGAAGTTTTGTGCCGTCGAAAGACGTTTTGTAAAAATCGCGACAGGCGACGTTGTCTTTGAAACATGTGAAATATACTGTTTTATTTTTTTCGTCAATTTTAATTATTTCGAGAACCGAATATTCTCCTTGTGTCAGCTGGCTGACAGGTTTTCCGTTTTGGTCGAGCAGGTAGAGATGTCCGTATTTGCTTTTGTCGCTGAAAATAATTGCTCTGCCGTCTGAAAGGAAATTAATTATATCGTCTTTTGAAATATCTATCCATGTGTCCTGAGTCTCGCTGTAAATTTCCTTTTTCTGTCCCGATTTTATATCGACGTCAAATATTTTGTAACAGTTCTGTTTACGGTTTGTCCACTGTACCCATAAATTTTTTCCCGAAGGCGTCCAGCAGGGTTTTCCAAAATATTGATCGTCTGCTGAATCGAAATCAGCCCATACGGTTTTACTGTTGCCTTCACAGTCGGCAATACCGATTTTTACTTCCGGATTCGGGTCTCCGGGTTTTGGGTATCTTATTGTTTCGATATATCCGTGTTGTCCCGGACTGTCGGTTATTGAAAACAGCGGAGTTTTAGAATCATCGGTGCGAAAAAATGCAATATTTTTACTGTCGGGCGACCACCAGAAAGCTCTGTAATGCGTGTGCCGACCAAGAATTTCTTCCATGTAAACCCATGAAGCATATCCGTTCATAATTTCGTTGCCGCCGTCGAAAGTAAGCCTGAACTCTTTTTTGTCCGACAGGCGCAAAGAATACAAATCGCTGTTTCTGGTATAGGCAATATATTTTCCGTCGGGCGACAGTTGCGGATTGCGGTTATTTTCTCCCTCAACCGGCTCGTTATCGACAAATATTTTACTGTTTTTTACAACAAGTCTTTCAGGTGTAAAATATTTTTCGTATTCCGACCTGTCAATCTGCGTTTCAATTACGTTTTTCCCATTGATTTTCACAGTCCAGTAGGAAGTTTCGCCATCTTTTTTTATCACAAGAAATGAGTTGCCGTCAATCCATTTTACAATTTCGGCTGGCGTGTTTGACTGTTGAACACGCGACAGTATTTCGTGCGTAAGTTCCAATTTCTGAGCATAGGGACTGACTGTCGGCAGCAATGCTCCTATTAAACATAGGATTTTAAAATTAAACAATTTATTCATATCTGTTTTTTATTAATTCGAGACGTTTCATATAATTTTCAGGATTTTCAGAACAGAAAATTGCGTTGCCCAGCACCAGAATATCGGCGCCTGCCGAATACACTTCTTCGGCGTTGTCGATGCAGATTCCTCCATCGACTTCTATAAATGTATTCGAGCCGGTTTTAGTAATCAATTCCTTTGCCTGACGTATTTTATTAATGGTTTCCGGAATAAATTTCTGCCCGCCGAATCCGGGGTTTACGGACATAATCAGCAATAAATCAACATATTGAATTATGTTTTCAAGAATTGATACGGGGGTTGAAGGATTTAATGCGATACCGGCTTTCATTCCCGCCGTTTTCACAAGCTGCAACATGCTGTGGTGGTGTATGCAGGCTTCCCAGTGCAGCGTCAGGATATTTGCGCCGGCGTCGGCAAAAGCGGTGATATATTTTTCGGGATTTACAATCATCAGATGAACGTCCAGCGGTTTTGCCGTCAGTTTTGCAACGGCTTTGACTATCGGCAAGCCAAAGGAGATGTTCGGCACAAAAATTCCGTCCATAACGTCAAGATGTATCCAGTCTGCACAGCCGGTATTTAAAATTTCGATATCCGAATGTAGATTACCGAAATCGGCGCTGAGTATCGAAGGCGATATAATTCTATTCATTTAAGATTTTAATATTGCAATTTTTAATATCAGGTTTTTATACCGAGTTTTGCGTATGTTTCCTTCAAACTTCTTTCGTTGTCCGATATAACCAGCAGAATATCATTCGGCGCAAGTTCGGTCGAGCCGGTCGGGACAAAAAAGTGTTCTTTTCTCTTTACCATGACCACCAGAGTTTTTTCGGGCATCGGCATATCCATTATTCTGTTGCCATTTTTGATATGCGCTTCGGTAATTGTAATTTCCGATATTGTAGATTTTATGTCGTCCAGAAAATCTACGTCAAAATTTTTGATTATATCTTTTTTTCTGTTTTCGCCTATCAGTTTCATCCATTTTGCAACTGTCGGAACAGTAGTGCCTTGCAACAACAGGGACACCAGAGTTACAAAGAATACAATATTGAAAATTTCCTTGGCATGTTCGAGTTCAGCCGTCCACGGATATGTTGCAAACAGAATTGGCGCGGCGCCTCGCAGCCCAACCCACGAAACGTAGTGTCGGGCTGTATTTGATATTCTTTTGAACGGTATCAGACAAATCCATACGGCAATCGGGCGTGCAAAGAATATCATAAACAGGCTGATAGCCATGCCTATTGCGGCAATCGGGAGCAGTTCTGACGGGTTGACAAGCAAACCGAGCGTCAGGAACATTACGATTTGAAAAAGCCAGGTCATACCGTCCATAAATCGTTTGACGGTTTTTTTGTGTACAAATTTTGAATTTCCAATCACCAGTCCGCTTATATACACTGCCAGATAACCGTTTCCGCGCAAATATGTGGTTATCGAAAATACAATATATACAACGCTTATCAGAAGTACCGGATACAGCGATTCGTTGTCGAGATCTATACGGTTTATTATTCTCACAATAAATCTGCCGAGAAAGTATCCCAAAAGCACTCCCAGAGCAATCTGCAATACAAAATTGCCAACAATCAGCAGAATACGTCCTTCTCCGCTGCTTTCAATCCATTGTATAAAAGTGATTGTCAGCATGTAAGCCATCGGGTCGTTACTGCCGCTTTCGAGTTCGAGCAGCGGACGCAGGCGTTCTTTAAGCGTCAAGCCTTTTGCTCCGAGTATGGCAAATACCGAAGCCGAATCGGTTGACGACATGACCGAAGCCAGAAGCAACGCTTCGAGAATCGAAAAGGAGATGGCTGTAAAAACCTGCTGTGTAAGCCAGTATATAAAAAATCCGGTTATGAGCGCCGTCAGCAGTACGCCCAGCGTTGCGAGAATTATCCCGTGAACCAGTATCGGACGTATTTCCACATATTTAGTGTCCATGCCACCCGAAAATAAAATAATATTGAGAGCAACGACTCCGATAAACTGCGCCATTCTCGGATTGGAGAACTGCAAACCTACGCCATCGTGTCCAAAAATCATACCGACGCCAAGGAATAAAACCAGTATCGGAACGCCAAACTTGTACCCTGTTTTTCCGGCAATGATGCTTACGAATAACAGAAAAGAAACTATAAATACAACATTATCAACAGAAAACGCCATTCATTCTTAATAATAATTTTTTTCAAAAATAGTATATTTAATTAATATTTGCAACTTTTCGGCAGAAAAGTCTGTCGCTACGGCAGTTTTCAGCCCCCGATTTCAGAGGCTCTGCAAAAGTAACCCCCATTTGGGCGCGATTAATTGCGCCCTTTTTTTCAAATATCATATTTAAATCAACATAAACTCTAAGGGCTACGTAACAGAAAATAAACAGATTTCTGTCTGGAAAATATTTGTCCGCACAGTCTGTTGCAGATAATCATTAAAATCCTTACTTTTGTCTTTTAAAAAAATAAGGAATATTCAATTGTAAATGTTTGGAATATAGCCTGATATTAAATAAATATTGAAGTTAATTTGTTTTTAAAGTTTATATATGCAATGAAAAATAGAGACATATCAAAAAGATTCGAAAGAATACCGGCAGATATTTACAGCTCGTCCGAAAGCGCATCAAAAATTGTAGCGCAGAAAATAGCTGAAACAATCCGCTCAAAACAGGCAGAGGGCAAACCCTGCGTCATTGGTTTGATTGCCGGTTCGACGGCTGTCAACGTATATGAGGAACTTGTAAGTCTGCACCGCGAACAGGGCTTGAGTTTCAGAAATATACACGTATTCAACATTGACGAATACTATCCCCTGTCGCCGGACGAAATACAGAGTCATCACCTGTATCTGAACGAATATCTGTTTTCGCAGGTCGATATCCCAGCCGAAAATATCAATCTCATACGTGGCGATATTTCAAAGGAAGAAATTTCGGCGTTCTGCAAATCGTATGAAGACAAAATCAGAAAACTTGGAGGAATTGATTTGCAGCTTTTAAGCCTCGACGGCAGAGGACAAATCGGAGCAAACGAGCCGGGTTCCGATAAATATTCCGAAACCAGACTGATAACCCTCGACTATGCCACGAGAATGGGCGCCGCCAGCAACTTCTACGGCGAGGAAAACGTTCCGCGATACTGTTTGACGATGGGACTTGGCACGATATTGTCGGCGCGTGAAATTATTCTCATGGCTTGGGGCGAAGGCAAGGCGAAAATAATCAGAAAAGTTGTGGAAGACAGAGTTACGGAAATGGTACCAGCTTCGTATCTGCAAGAACATCAAAACGTTTCAATTATATTAGACGAAGCCTCAGCATCGGAACTGACCCGAATAAAAACACCATGGCTTACGGGAAACGTGAAGTGGGACAGCAAACTGATTCGTCGCGCAGTATTCTGGCTGTGTCAAAAGCTCGACAAACCGATTCTGAAAATCACCGACCGCGATTATAACGATAACGGACTGGGCGACATGATTTCCGAGCGCGGCTCTGCAAGTGAAATAAACATACGGGTTTTCAACGATTTGCAGCACACCATTACAGGCTGGCCCGGAGGAAAACCCAACGCCGACGACAGTACCCGTCCCGAACGCGCCCATCCGTTTCCCAAAAAAGCGGTTATATTCAGTCCGCACCCCGACGACGACGTAATTTCGATGGGCGGAACTCTTGCTCGCCTCTGTACTCAGGGACACGAAGTTCATGTAGCATATCAGACGTCGGGCAACATTGCCGTATTCGACGACGAAGCTCTCAGATTTCTCGATTTTACCAGAGAAATTGGCTCCATTTACAATCTTGCGCCCGAAATAACGGACAAAACCTATCACGACGCTCAGAAAAACCTGAAATCCAAGCGACCGGGGCAGGCAGATTCCGACAACGTGAAAATGATAAAAGGCGCTATCAGACGTACCGAAGCCCGTGCAGCCGCTTTGTATGCCGGCGTCAAGGAAACAAACATACACTTTCTTGACCTGCCGTTTTACGAAACAGGAACTGTCAAGAAAAAACCTGTGGGTGAAGAAGATATAAAAATAGTTGTGAACCTGCTTAGCGAAATACAGCCGCACCAGATTTACGTCGCAGGAGACCTGACCGACCCGCACGGAACGCACCGCGTATGTTTCCATGCCGTAATTGAAGCTGCTAAACGTCTGCAAAACGCAACATGGATGAAAGACTGCCGGATATGGATGTATCGCGGAGCATGGCAGGAATGGGACGTTGCCGAACAGGAAATGGCTGTGCCTCTAAGTCCCGAAGAAACTTACATTAAACGCATGGCAATATTTAAACATCAGTCGCAGAAAGACCGTCCTCTGTTCCCAGGCACCGATACCAGAGAATTTTGGCAACGCGCAGAGGACAGAAATCACACGACTGCCGTAATTTTCGACAAACTTGGAATGGCTGAATATCAGGCTATTGAATTGTTTGTGGAATATAAATTGAAATAAATTGCTACTGTTTTCAAACATTGATTAAACCTTTTAAGGGTTCACACATCTTAGATACAAATAAAGTTGGTTTTTTCATAGGTTTAAGTTAGGTTATTAAAAGTAAGAAAAAGCGGGATACCCAAGCCCGCTTTTTTGCTTTTTGGGCATATTTATAATCTGGCAGGGTGCAAATCGGCTGTACTCGCCGCATTTACAATGGCAAAGCGTTTTGAACAACAGGAACTCAGGGCTCACCAGCAAAACCCTGTGTTTTATCTGAAAAAAATATTAACTTTGTGATTCAAAATAATGAATTATGTTACAGGAATTATTAAAGTATGTTCTACCGAAAGAAATAGTAGAATATTTCGAGTTGACAGGTATTTCGACAGATATAAATAACGAATTAGAAGTATTGCATCTCCACCTGGATGAGAAAAATGTTCCACCGCCGGAGTATGCTCATATTAAATTGTCGGGCAACGGTTTTTATGAAAGTTCTGCGATAAAGGATTTTCCGCTCAGGGACAGGAAAGTATATCTTCATGTCCGTCGTCGTCGTTGGGTTGACGAATCAGGCAAGAGCTATTCCCGCGACTGGGATTTGGTTGCCCAAGGTACTCGCTATTCAAAGGAATTAGCGTCTTTTTTAAAAGAAAAGTTTGGATACACTCCCGATCCCAGCTCAGACGCTTGAGAATTATTACCACATTAATGGCGCTCAGCTTGAGCGTCATTACAAAGATCATTTGAGCGATTATCATTCGTGGGAACAGTTGTCTCATGCGGAAGACTGGCTGTTGTTCCCCCAAAATATTGGTTCCCGTTTAAGCATAGATGAAACCACACTTAGCGATGGCGAACTTTATACTATCGTGACCAATAAGGCAGCTAAGGGCAGGAAAGGAGCTATTTTAGCCATCGTAGCGGGAACGGCTGCCGAAAAGGTTATCGAAGTATTGGAGCAGCTACCGGAAGAATTGCGTAACAAGGTGGAAGAAATAACGCTGGATATGGCAGATTCGATGCGTAAAATTGTCCGCAGATGCTTTCCTCATGCTATTCGTGTTATCGACCGCTTTCATGTTCAGAAGTTAGCCCACGACGCCTTGCAGGAGATGCGTATCGCCCATCGATGGGATGCTATCAACATGGAAACAGAAGCCAAAGAACAGGCAAAATTAGCATGTGAAAAATACATTCCCGAACTGCTCGAAAATGGCAGATGGTACAATCAAGTTGCTGAATCCGGGTTTAAATCTTTCAACACAATCGCAGCTACTGTTTATGAGCATTATGATGAAATATTAAACTTATTTATAAATCGTTCAACTAATGCTTCTACTGAATCTTTCAATGCTAAAATAAAGGCGTTCAGAGCTTCTTTAAGAGAAATTACAGATATCAAATTCTTCCTGTTTAGACTCGCTAACATTTATGCTTAACACATGGTTTTGATGGTGAGCCACAAAAGCCTTCTGCGGCAAAAATAGCAGAGCTGAAATCAAAATACGGAACGGTTTACCGGCTGTCGGTCGATGGAAAAGAGTGTTATCTGAAACCGCCTTCGCGCAAAACGCTGGGATACGCCTCGGTGGCGGCTAAGGAAAATCCGCTGAAATTCAACGAGGTTATACTCAACGAGTGCTGGCTTTGCGGAGACGACGAAATAAAAACCGACGACAACCTGTTTCTGTCGGCATCGGCTAAAATAAGCGAAATGATTGAGTTTAAAAACGCCGAGCTGGAAAAGTTGTAGAGGCTGCCAGGGTTGACGACTGCGACTGGCTACGCATTGCTAACGCGCAATTGCAGTACTATATGCACGTCGCCGACCCCGACAGCCTCTCCGACACGCAGTGGGCGATGAAACTTCGCGAACTGGAATATGTCAGAAAAAAAGAAGCCGAGCAGAACAAATAGTAACAGAGGTAAAAAATTAAAACTGTAAAAAAAATATGTCAACGCAGACAACCACGTATATAATAAACGCCGCAGGCAATGCAACTCAGGTTATAAACGGTATTTCGGGAGCGGCAAACAGCGCAACACAGGGGGTTGACAGCTTGCACTCAAGGATTGCAAAACTTGTAAACATAGGTTTTGTGTTCAGTCATATAAGTTCGGCATACAGCAGGCTGAGCGGGATGGTCGATAAATATGTACAGGCAAACAACGCGCAGCAGGCGGCGGAGACTAAACTGAGGCAAGTGATGCGCAACACCATGAGCGCAACAGACGAACAGGCGCGGAGCGTTATGGAGCTTGCCTCGGCACAGCAGGAGCTGGGCGTCATCGGCGACGAGGTGCAGCTTGCCGGAGCCGCAGAGCTGGCGACGTATCTCGAAAAAACCGACACGCTTAAAAAGTTGATACCGGCAATGAACGACACGCTGGCGCACCAGTATGGATTGAACGCTTCGCAGGAACAGGCTGTCAATATTGCCACAATGGTGGGCAAGGTAATGCAGGGTCAAACAGGCGCTCTCTCGCGGTTCGGATACTCGTATAACAAGGCGCAGGAGAAAGTGTTAAAGTTCGGCACGGAAGAACAGAAGGCAGCGATGCTGTCGGATATAATGGCTGCCGCCGTTGGAGGCGTCAACGCCGCGCTTGCCGCTACGCCCGAAGGCAAATGGAAACAGCATCAGAACGTCGCAGGAAACCTCGACGAGCGTATCGGCAAACTGGTAGCGAATTTCAGAGCGGCGCTGTTGCCGGCGTTAAAAAAAATCAGTGAGTTTGTCGAAAAAATTATCGCCTTTTTCGAGCGACACAGCGAAAAAATACAGCAGTTTTTCAGTATCGTTGCCGAAGTTGTTGTTGGAACAATCAGCCTGCTGGCGCAAGGCGTAAAAATACTCGGAGATGCTGTCGGCTGGCTTTTTGAGCAGATAAAAAACGGTGAACCTGTAATGACGTCTCTGGCTATAATGATTGGCTCAATAGCGGCGGCTCTGGCGATTTACAAAGTATGGACGCTTGCCTGTGCTGTGGCGACAGGCATAGCGACGGTAGCGACAACAATATGGACGTCTGCGCAGGCAATGCTTAACGCCGTTATGTACGCCAATCCAATATATGCCATAATTGCCCTCATAATCGCGCTTGTAGCCACAATCGCATACGCGGTTTACATAACGGACGGCTGGGGAAAAACATGGGACAATGTAATGACATGGATGGGGCTGGGTATCGACCTTTTTGCCAGCGTAGTAAAACTTGTGTGGCTGCGGATACAGGACGCTTTTATTACCGGTTTTGAAATAATTAAAACCGGCTGGTACAAACTCAAATCGCTCTGGGACAAAGAGGGCGCTCATGAGGGATTAGCGGCTATTGAAGCCGACAGAAACCGTCGGGCGATGGAAATCCTTGAACAGACAAACAAAGCCGCCGAAATCGCGCAAAAAATGCGCGACATGAAAGTTTTTGAACTGGAATACAACGGCAAGAACATTGGAACTCTCGTTAACGGTATGAAAAACAAACTCGGCATCGGAGGCGGCGCCAACAAAAGGTTGCAGCAGTCGGTGGAAACGAATACGGAAACCTCTGTCGGCTCGCTAAAAACCTCAGTCGAGGCAACGGCGACAGGCGGCAGCAGAAGTACCGTTATAAACGTGAAAATCG
This sequence comes from Prevotellaceae bacterium, assembly GCA_031257315.1. Lineage (GTDB taxonomy): Bacteria > Bacteroidota > Bacteroidia > Bacteroidales > UBA932 > JAIRLF01. Next base: position 10,180 of record JAIROW010000058.1, on the reverse strand, counting down.
ACAAAGGTGTCGGAGACCTCTATTTTAACGGTACAACTAAGGAAAACAGCGCCGAAATCGAACGAAACATCGCGGCAATGTTCTACCGAATATTAGGTTTTGCTGAAACGGCGGCAGGGTAAATTAAGAATTAAGAATTAAGAATTAAGAGAGTTTAGATATTAGAGTTTAGATATTAGATATTAGAGTTATGGCGATACATTTGAATTTGGCGACGGGCTTTGAATTTCCTCCGTTTTGGAAGAATGAGATTGTAAAGGTTTTTCCGGCAGACTCGCCCCGTTCGGGGATTGAAAACTATACGGGAAACCTTTATCAGGACGAGGTTCTTCTTAAATTTGAAGGCGAAAGCAGCTGGTGGACAATGCCGCTCGACCCCGTTGTGTCGGTTACGGGCAAAAATGTCATCGCCCGAAGGAACGTCGCCCGCGCAGGCAATGATGGCGACCGGCGCGGCTCGATTAAGGAAATCTGGGCTACGGACGATTACGAAATAAATATCGCAGGGATTTTCATTGCCAAATCCGGCGAGGTTTTCCCCGAAGCCGCTCTGCGACGCCTGCGACGTTACTGCGAAGCCAAACAGCCGGTAATGATTGAAAGCCGGCTGCTGGCGCTATTCAATATTTCGCGCATCGCAATAGAAGACTTCTCGCTGCCATTCACCGCTGGCGTCGAAAATCAAATGTACACCATCAAAGCGTTTTCCGACGATGCCTTTGATTTGTTAATTGAGAATTAAGAATTAAGAATTAAGAGAGTTTAGACGTTAGAGTTTAGATATTAGATATTAGAGTTTAGAGTTATGATATACGAAATGTCCTTTAACATAACGGTTGGCAAATATCGCATCGAGGCGATAGAGAGCGTCGAGGTTGTAAAAAATATTGCAAATCTTGCAGATACGGCTGTGATAACGCTGCCGCAGTTTCGACAAAATAAGGCGATTGATTTTGGCGACAAAATCGCCGAAGGAGACCCCGTAACCGTAGAACTGGGATATAACAGAAGTCTGACAACAGAATTTAAGGGATATTTAAAAAGCATTTCTGCAAATTCCGGTTCGCTGACACTGGAATGTGAAGACGAGCTTTATCTGTTCAATAAACCGCTGAAAGACGCTGAGTATAAAAACATAACGCTGAAATCTCTGCTGGAAAAAGTCGTTGCGCAAACCGACCCGAAAATCAGGGTCGAGTGCGATTTTGAATTTGGGTACGACAAATTTACCTTTTTCAAAGCCACAGGGCAGGACGTGCTGAAAACGGTACAGGACGAGTCGAAAGCCGACATATATTTTCGCGACGGAACGCTGCATGTTCACGCCCCCTATTTTAAGGTCGCCAATCAAAAAACCGTAAAATACGATTTTGGAAAAAACGTCGAAAGCGCGGATTTGAAATATCTGACAGCCAGGCAGAAAAACATCGAAGTCGAAGTGATTTACACAGACGCAAAGGGCAAACGGAAGTCTCAAAAGTTTGGAAAACAGGGAGGCGCAAAGGAAACGATAGTTGTCCGTTCCGCGACGGAGGCTTCGGCGCAAAAGGCTGCTCAAAACGCTCATGCGCGACTGTCGTTTGACGGTTATGAAGGTAGTATTACGGGCTGGCTGATACCGTTTGTCGAACCTGCCTGCGTCGTCAGGCTGCACGACAGCGCATATCCGCACAGAGATGGCGATTATTTCGTTACTTCCGTCGAAACAAAGTTCTCGCAGGCGGGCGGCGTTCGCTCCGTAAAGATAGGCAAAAAAACGGGGGATTAAGGCATGCCGGGGAAAGCTGTTACGTATTTAATGCTGAAATCTTCGTGCGAATCGACAAACTTAACGGTAAAATCTTCGTGCGAATCGACGAACTTCCAGCGTCCGCAACGGTCGGGAAACGACTCGACTGTCATGACTTTCAGGTCGGGAAACGAATTTACGACCTTTACACGAAAATCGGGAAACGAATTTACGACTTTTACGCGCCCGTACAGGTTTTGCCCTTCAAACCGGCAGTCCTTTACACGTTCTCTGCTGTTGAAAATTGCCGCAGCCGAGAGAATCATAATCAACATGTTAAAACACTTCATAATACATAATTTTTGACGCAAAAGTAATAAAAATGGACGAATATTCGGAAATAAAAAAAATACTGCGCAAAATATGCGGAACGGACACAGCGGAAAAATTCCCCGCAATCTTTGTGGCGACGGTAATTTCGGCAAACATCGACGCCCGTACCTGCACTGTCGAAGCCGACGGAATGACATCGGAAGACGTCAGGCTTCAGGCTGCGGCAAGCGACGGCGAAGCGCAGTTCCTTACCGTACCCAAAACGGGAAGCGACGTTCTGGTTGCCGACCTTACCGGAGACAGAAGTTGCCTGTCGGTTGTGGCGTTTACGGAAATCGAAGCGGTGAAAATTCAGGCTGCCGGCGAAAATCTCGCTAAAATTCTGTCCGATTTTATCGACGAGGTAGCAAAAATAATCGTAGTTCAGGGGACATCGCCTAATGTCCCCGCATTGCAGCAGATAAAGCAACGACTGAACAAAATAATTGTTTAGAGTTTAGATATTAGAGTTTAGATATTAGAGTTTAGATAATTAATCATTAAAAATTAAAAAAAATGGCATTAAACAGAACATTGCTTGAACAGGAAATAAAGGCTGGTTTCGACGCTGAAAGCGACACTGACGTAAATCCCGCAGAAGCTCGCGCTCGCACGGCTAAGGCTATAGCCGATGCTGTTAATAAATTTGTGCTTGGCGCAACTGTTACTGTCGCCGCTGGAATACCGGTATCCACTGCTGGTACGGCTGCCGCTCAAACCGGCGCTACTACCGCAACTGGTACGGGAACGCTGAGTTAGAGTTTAGATATTAGATATTAGATATTAGATATTAGAGTTTAGATATTAGATAAAGATGAAAGGTACGGGAATACAGATTGATTTGGATTGGGATTTGCTTATTTCGGTTAAAAAAGACGCAACTGGAAAAATTACGGGCGGATTGCTTGTCGGTAAAACAACCGCGCAAAATCAGGCTCTGATTATCGTTGCAAATAAGGGTGAATTTAAGGAATTTCCAGCCGTCGGCGCAGGATTCGACGGCGCGGTAAACGACGAAAATATCTGGCTGTGGAAACGCGAAATTACCGAGCAGATTGAAGCCGATGGTCAACGCATCGACGCACTCAAAATATCGGAAATTGAGTTTTTTTTAGACGCAAAATACGCTGAGAATTAAGAATTAAGAATTAAGAATTAAAAATTAAGAATTAAAAATTAAAAGAGTTATGAAACATTTTAAAATAGAAGAATTAGTAAAAACGTCAACGGGGCTGGCAAATGTTCCGGACGCAAAATCTGTCGAAAACCTGAAATATCTTGTAGAAAATTTGCTTGACCCTGTTCGCGAGCAATGGGGAAAACAGATTGTTGTCAACAGCGGTTTTCGCTCGCCGGCAGTAAACCTCGCCGTCAGGGGCGCGAAAAACAGCTCGCACCTCAGGGGCGAAGCCGCCGACATCACCGCTGGCTCGAACGCCGAAAACAGGAAACTGTTCGAGCTGATTAAAAACAGCGGGCTGGTCTTCGACCAACTTATTGACGAACAGAATTATGCGTGGCTGCATCTCTCGCTCTCGAAAACCGCGAACAGAAAACAGACACTACACTTGAATTAAGAATTAAAAATTAAGAATTAAGAGAGTTAACTTTTAATTCTTAATTCTTAATTCTTAATTTTTAAATTATGGATTGGATAAATTTAATTAGTCTTGTTATAAATGCCCTGTTCGGAGGCGGGCTGTTTTTGGGATTTTTTACCGTAAAGTCCCAGCGAAAGAAAGCCGAAGCGGAAGCGGAAGCCGCCGAAATCGACAATGATAAAAAGGCTTCGGAAACAATACTTGAATTTGTAGTTAAACCTTTAAAGGAAGAAATAGATGAGTTACGAAAAGAAACAGGCGGGCTGCGACGCGACGTTCGCAAGCTGCAAAAGGCTATCGGCAAAATTGGCGACTGCGCTTATGCTGACGGTTGCCCTGTGCGCCGCGAGCTGCAAAACCACGACCCTGTCGCTAAGTGAGCAAAGTCGCGAAATTGCAAAATCGCAAAGGCGCGAAATCGTACAAACGACGGACAGCATCTTTATATATAACCGCGACAGCGTGATTATCAGGGAAAAAGCCGATACCGTGTTTGTAGAAAAATGGCATGTAAGGACAAAATTCCGCGACAGGCTCAAAACTGATACTGTCCGAATTTCGGATACTGTGCGAATTGTGGAAACGGTTGTCGAAAAGGTTGTCGAAATACGAAAACCGTCTTTGATATGGAAGATTGTTGCAGTGATGGCAGGGTTGATTATCGTTCTGCTGTCTGTTAAAAAAATTATAAAATGGTGGTAACAGTTCTCTCTCGACAGTCGCTGCTCGATTTGGCTGTACAGACCTCCGGCAGCGCAGAAGCGGCGTTTGAACTGGCAGCGAAAAACGGAATTTCCGTAACGGACGATATTGACGCTGGTTGCGAACTCGAAACCGTAGCTGTCGCAAATGCTGCAACAGCTAATTATTACCGCAATAATGATATAAAACCGGCTACTGCCGCTGGCGGCGACAGTAGCGGTAACGGCGGCGGAACTGGCGGATACGCCGACGAAGGCATAGAGTTCTGGTATGTCGGATTTGACTTCCAGGCAAGCTGAGGAAATTAAGAGAATTAAGAATTAAAAATTAAGAATTAAGAGAATTAGAAAAACATGTAAATTCTGAGAATTATGAAAATTATGTGAATTAAAAATATAAACATAAAAAAATGGCAAGAACAGTAAAGGAAATAAAGGACGATATGACGGCAATGTGGGTTGCAGACGTCAATATACAAGCAAAATACGGGCTTGACCTGTCGAAAACTTTCGACGAACAGTTTTCAAGAGTTTCCATCGAAAGCATCTGGTTTTACATTGTTGCGTTCGGCGCGTGGGCACTGGAAACGCTTTTCGACACGCATCGCAACTCGATGGAAACGCTGTACCGAAATCAGCACGCGCACACATTCGAGTGGTACAACAATAAGGCTAAGGCGTTTATGTACGGCTATTCGCTAATTCCGTTCACGTCGAACTACGACACGGAAGGGTTGACCGACGAACAGATTGAGCAGGCAAAAATTGTTGTGCAATCGTCGTGTGTAAAGATGTTTAACGCAAATGGCTCGTCGTATTTGCGGTTAAAGGTCGCAAAATCGACAGGAGCAGAGCTGCAAAAATTAGACGCGACGGAACTTGCGGCGTTTGCGGCTTACATGGCTGAAATTCAGGACGCCGGCGTCGATTTGCGCTGCACATCAAACGCCGCCGACAATATCGCCATGACATGGACAGTATATTACGACCCGCAAGTGTTGGACGGAGACGGAAACCTGCTCGACGGCACAGGCTCGGACGTGGTGGAGACGGCAATTCGCGATTATGTTCAGCAGCTGGCGTTTAACGGGTTATACAAGCTGACGTTCCATATCGACGCGATACAGAAAGTGCGCGGAGTTATGGACTGTTACATTACGCGGGCGCAGGTAAAGCCGGAGCTGGGGACAATATGGTCGGCTGTAACCGGCGAGGGCGTTGTTTCCGATGCCGGATATTTTAAGTTCTACGATGCCGACGACCTTGTGATTAATTATATCCCGTTTGACTTAAATTAACAATTAAGAATTAAGAGAATTAAGAATTAAGAATTAAGAGAATTAAGAACTAAAAAAGAGATGGACAATGATAATATTTACGGGGTTGACTTTAAGAAACTTACTGTTTTGTTGCTGCCGACGTTTTTGAGGCAGCCGGTTATGCGGACGTTTTTAAAAGTATTTTCAACGCCGTTGCAATGGCTGAAAACGATGTTCGACGCGGGCAGGGCAACCGACCTGTTTCGCGAAGGAATCGACAGTACTGTTCCGCGACTGGAATATTTGCTGAACTCACGGTTTTATCCTGACGGATTGACAACGGCGTACAGTTATAGAATAGTAATCGGCAAAACAATCCGCATATCGGCTCTTAACATTTATCTTGGCGGTATTATGCAGCCGGAAGACGAGGGGCTGCCGTGTGTGATTTGGAAAACAGGCGAGGCGGCAACGCCGTCGTTCCCTCAGCAATTTATTTACACAAACAACGAAGCTGGCGAAATTTGTCCCGATTTTGTCGTTAAAGTTCCTGTTTCGATACAGTTCGACGAGCGCCAGATGCGCTCGCTCGTGCAGGCTTACGCCCTGCCGGGGAAAGAGTTCACAGTTATTGGTTATTAAAACATTAAAAAAATAAGAAAATAATGAATAAAATAGATTTTTCACAGCAGGGCGGCTTTCCGCTGACGCAGGACACGCTGAATTTTATGCAGTCGGCGTATCAGGATACTTTCAGGTATTTGTCGCCAATGCTTGGCAATTATGTAATACTGGCAGGCTGCACGAATGATAACAACGTGATACAGCATGGCTTTGTTTTGCTCAACGGCGAGGTTTTATACACTCCGGGCGGGGCTTATACCGGCTCAGGAACAACGGTTTACATTGACGAGCAGAAGGATTCGGCAACTTTTGCCGACGGCGCGTCAAAACAGATTTACTTCCGACGGACGCTGAAATTTGGCGTCGGAAGCCCGTCGTTTTTATGGTCTAACTTCAAGAATATAAGAACGTTGTCGATTCTGGGCGATGTTTTAGACGGTCACAGAAACAATTTTAGTAACCCGCACAGCGTGAAGTTCGGACAGTTAGTTGCCGGCGCTGACGGGACGTCGGTTGCCGCGCAGGAAACGGGAACTTCGCGAATACTGATGCGAACAGACGCCGGTTTGGACAAAACGGTTACAATAGCGGAACTGGCAGAAATGATGTATAAAATGAAACCGTGGGTAAAAATTAAGGGAACATTGCATATAACCGTATCATCGCAACTATATGTTAGTACAGTTGCGACTGGCGAATTCCGATCATGCACTGTCAGCAGATTGGGCAGAGGTTATTACAGCATAGATGTCAACAATGGTTTATTTGCCGACAGCAACGTTATAACCGGTCTTGCAAATCAAGACATGGACCCGAATAATTACAACATTGGAGACGGCGCTGTGTACATGTCTATAAGGGTCATAAATAGCAACAGGCTGACAATCAGAACAGCCGACGATGCCTCGTCGAATGATGCGCATGTAATGTATCTTTATGTTTTAGGGTAAACAATAGATATTAGAGTTTAGAGTTTAGATATTAGATATTAGAGTTTAGATATTAGAGTTTAGATATTAGTATAAATAGTATAAATAATGGCAATAAGAGATCGTAATACATTAAAGAACTGGTTTTTACGCGGCATGAAACCGCTGGCAAATCAGTTTGCCGACTGGATTGACAGTTACTGGCACAAAAACGAACAGATACCGATGACTTCGGTCGAAGACCTCGCCTCGACGCTCAACAGCAAAGCCGAAAAACCTTTGCTCGACGCTCTGGAACAGCAGGTTGACGATGCGCTTGTACAGTTGCAGGACGCACTGAATCAGGTGGCGAATGTAATCTACGTCTGTGAAGATTTGGTTAACACTCACAATACGTCCGATCAGGCGCATCAGTATATTCAGAACATTATTGTTTCGTTGCAGACACGCTTAAATAACGTTGTCAGCGATGTGGACATTGTTTCCGAACCGGCCGTCGTCAAACTGTCCGAGACAAAACGCAACAGCGCAACAGGCGCAGAAACCACAACGCAGATTCCACTGCCCGTAGCCTCGACCACGCAGCACGGAGTAATGCCGCGTGAGGCTTACGCTCAGATGCAGAACAATACCTCGCGCATCGGCGCTCTGGAGGGGCGATCGACACGTTACGCAGTAACGTTACCGAACAATCCGACCCAGTCGCAGCTGACGGCTCTGTACAATTCGGCAAGCGGCAATTCCGGCAATCCCGCGATCGACGCGGTGCGACTGGTTGATGTCCAGAAAAATCAGGTATGGACGTGGTTTGCAACAGACAATCAGTGGCACGGACCCGAATCCGACACTGTACAGCAAGCTACCAACACATCGCTCGGCATTGTCAAAGGCTCGACGACAATGGGAAAGGTCTTTGTAGAAACCGACGGCACGCAGTCGCTAAACGGCTGGGACGCGGTAAAAACCAAACTCGACGGCGTAGCAGCAGGAGCAGAAGTAAACGTCCAGAGCGACTGGAATCAGTCAAACTCCGCATCGGACGATTTTATTAAAAACAAACCGACCATTCCAACAATTCCGGGCAACGCCTCCGGCTCTGCGGCAGGATTAATGTCCGCAGCCGACAAAACCAAACTCGACGGCGTAGCAGCAGGAGCAGAAGTCAACGTCCAGAGCGACTGGAACGTGTCGGACAGCAGTTCCGATGCTTTCATAAAAAATAAACCCGCAATTCCTGCCAGACCGGCAGTCTATTATCAGGCGTCGCCGCCGGCAACAGCCGCCGCCGGCGATATTTTTGTTCCAAATTCTTAAAAAGGATACATAAATGAGAGAAAAAGAAGACATAAAAATATGGGCAGGAGGCGACTGGCGCTCGCTCAAGAACGCAAAAATATGGGCAGAAGGCGCATGGCGCGACTTCGGCTGCGGAAACAGCGGAGCGGCAATATGGGCTGACGGAGACTGGAACAGAATACGCTCAGATTACCGCGCTGTCCACATGGTAGCGTCATCTAACGCTGTGCAACAGAGACCCAACGTTACAATGCTTGACAATGTAATCATCTGGTCTTTCGGGCAAATGTACTGGACATGGAGCAACAAACCGTCAGACACTATTCATTTTATTCAGTTTCTTAAACCGCAAGACCTGCTTAATGCTCAGGGATACATGAAACAGGTAACGCTCAGAGGCAGAAATTTCACAGACCAGGTACATTTTGAAATGAAACTTGTTCTGCTCGATTTTGATTACAGGGACTGGACGCCAACGTGTTACAGCACGATTAAAGCAAAAGTCCTCGAATATCCGATGCCGGTAACGCTCCCCGCAGCCACGGTTCTCTACCAGTACTACGAATACGATATTACAGCTGTTTTCACCGGTTTTTACGGCGACACGGTTACGCTCTGCGGTTGGAATCCATCTATTACGAACTATTGGCAAGCCTGTTTTTTCAGCCCCTGCGAAATCTGGCTGGACGGAGAAAGATATATTTAGATATTAGAGTTTAGATATTAGAGTTTAGATATTAGATATTAGAATTTAGATATTAGATATTAGATATTAGAGTCAGGCTAATTAGCTACATTATTGACAAAAATATACTAATATAAAAAAAGATACATATATAACAGTTTAAATAAATAGCAATTATGCGTAAATTCATCTATAAATCAATTGTTAACAGGCTAAAACAGCTTGTCGATGCAAGGGAAAATCAGATTATAAAACATTTTGACCTGTATAACCAAAATATAAACATTATCATTGAAAATGAAGCGTTCCACACGCCCGCCGTATTTGTAGAATTTGCAGACATCGAATGGCAGCATCAGAGCATCGGAGTACGCGATGCGCAGGTAACCGTCCGGCTACATGTTTTTACACAACGAGCTGCTCCAGCTCCCGACGAACTCGACTACGCCGAACAGTCGCTCGATTTTTTCGACCTGCTGACAGACATCAATACCTGCCTGCACGGGTTGACCCGTACAGCGTATCTATTTACCCACGATGCGATTACATCTGTCGCCTCCAAAACCGATAACAACTTTGCCGAACTTCGCCACGATGTCGAAACATTCGCATGTCATGCGCAGGACGCTTCGGCTGTTGATGTTGACATGCAAAAACTGGATATTAGTCCTATTATAAATTAAGTAATTGTAAATAAACTATTTGATTTTAGAAGGAATAAGGAGTAAGTAACGGTATTTTCTTTTCAAAGGTAACAAAATAGTAACAAAAAAAAGCATAATAAATCAGTAATAGACATCTAAAAATGTATTTTTTCCGTATTTTTGATTATCTGTATTTATTGCTTTTGTTATATCTTTGCTGTATTCTTGTTTGTTGTTGTTCTTTATCGGTTGGCTTTTGTCCAAAAAGGGCTAAAAACCCTCAATAAACAGTGCAGGGCGACGTCCGCAAAATAAATACAGCCGCGAAAATGCAGCCATG
>JAIROW010000272.1 GCA_031257315.1 Prevotellaceae bacterium | reverse complement strand
TCCAACTCTAAACTCTAATATCTAAACTCTAATATCTAAACTCTAATATCTAAACTCTAATATCTAAACTCTAAAATCTAAACTCTAATATCTAAACTCTAATATCTAATATCTAACGACTCCCTTGCGAATGATAATATTGGCAAAGCCTTCCGATTCGCTTGTGGCTACTACGGCATAGGCTTTTTTTGCACGTTCGTAGAAGTCAGGCTTTTGGAGTGTCAGGAGCGTTTTATCGCCGTCGGGATATGCGCAGAGTATGTTCCGGTACCGGCTCCATACTTTTGGTTCGGCGTCGCCGCGATAGACCATCAGCGCTGCCGAATAATCAACAGCATAATCGAGCGGGAAAAGCGGGAGAATGGCTTCGAGCAGAGCGACGATGCTTTGTCCGTCGGCACGGACAAGGCGCTGGGCGTGCGAAGCGGCAGGGAAATTGCTGTCGCCAAATACTATTTCATCGCCATGTCCCATCTCTGCAAGGATTTTCAATAATTCGGGCGATATGAGAGGACTGATTCCTTTTAACATGTTTAGATTTATTTATTTAAGATGAACGATTGCGGATAGTTGACTTGTTGCTTCACTTCGCCGCTGGCAAGACGTATCCATGTGTCGAAGCTGCGCTGGTTTTCATGCAGTTCGATGACGCGCCCGCCGCCGCTTTTAAGGGTATTCCATACGCCAGTGTTGCATCCGTAGGCAAGGGCAATGCCGTCGAGCAAGCCAATGTAGTTGTTCGTGTGGTCGTGTCCGACAAACGTACCCATCACGTCTCCTGCCAGCGCCATTGCAGCAAACATGCCGGTATTGAAAATACCCGGACATTCTCTTTCTAAACGTTCGCCATATACTGGCAACTTCGCCGGACGTTCAAAATAATTGATTGACACTGTGTCGAAAAGCATACGGTATTCCTGTAACGGGATATGGAAAAAAGCCAGTGCGGGATAAGGTTTCCCGCCGTTGCCTGCGGTCAGTTTCAGGCTGATTTTCCGAAACCATTCCACCTGATTGAAGTCGAACCAGTCCCAGCCTTTTTTATCGTCAACCTTACCGTAAGCATTTGAATCCATGCAATACAGTACGGCGGCAGCCTTTCCGTTGCTGTTCAATACTTTGAGTACGAAGTTGCCTGCGCCCTTAATGTTTTTCGCGCCTTTCTGAAACAGCGAAAAAGGCTGTTTTTCAAGATATTCGGCGATTTGCGGACGTTTCCAGTCGCCATATTCGTCGTCGTGGTTACCAAGCGTTACGGCGTATGGAATTTTGCGGTCGATAACAGGTTTCAACACCTTGTCCCAGCCCTGTTTGTCCTGTTTGCCGGTAACAATATCGCCGGTATAGACTACCATATCGGGTTTTTCGGCGTCAAGCACGCGGCTGATTATTTCCTCAATGTCAACTTCGCGCGGCTTGTCGGACACCGGATTGTAGTGTATGTCCGTAAACTGTACGATTTTGAACTTCCCGTCCCTGAAACGCAGGGAAACATTTTGCCCGCTCACTTCGACAATGTTTACCTGTGAGACAAGGGCGATTAACAGATAGATAATTTTTTTATTCATTTATATATATGTTTTTAAACATTTTCACCTGTTTGTTACACAATCGGCACAACGGCGCCAACCGTAATTTTTTCGCCGCAAATATAATAAAAGTATTTTAATTCCGGTCTTTGCCACGATAATTCACACAAATTGAACGCATCAAAATTTGCCGGTGTACGAAAAAATTGATTGAATTTTAAATACACTCTTAAATCTGCAAATAAAAGTCTAAAATAACTGAATTTTTGTATCAAAAAAAACTCACTTCTCAATGTAAAATTCGACGGTTTATCATTTAAAATGACTTTTTCCAAATATCTTTTTGCAGATTTCAGTAACTGTTTAAATCAATTTTTTGTAATTTTTGAAATATAAAATTTGGTAAATTTTGTGGGCCCAATAGGATTCGAACCTATGACCCCCTGCTTGTAAGGCAGGTGCTCTGAACCAGCTGAGCTATAGGCCCCTCGTTTAATATTTCGGTGCAAAGGTACGTCAATTTTTTTATTCTGCAAATTTTTCTCAAAAAATTTTTTGTTACAAATCTTAATTATTTGATTAACAGGGTATAAAAATTTCAGAAATTTTTTATTATTCCTGCAATAACCTTTATTTTTTTTCGGCAATTCTCAATTTTGCGCTCCGCGAACGGCTGTTGTTTTGCATTTCCTGTTCGTCGGGAACAATTGCTTTTTTATTTATCAGCACAAACGGACTGAGTTCGTTGCCATAAAAATCCTTAATTTGTACGCCTTCGATATTTCCGGTTTTAAAAAAATTTTTAACCATTCTGTCTTCCAGCGAATGATACGATATTATCGACAGCCGTCCTTTTTTATTTAAAACATTGACAGTCTGTTCCAAAAAATGTTTCAAAGAAATCATTTCTTTGTTTACTTCAATTCTGATTGCCTGAAAAGCCTTTGCAAAAAACTTGTTTTCATCTGATTTCGGAGCTATCGCCGAAATACATTCGATTAAATCGGCAATTATTTCGAACGGTCTCAGTTCTCTTGCTGCAACAATTATTCCGGCAAGCCGTTCAGCCTGTTTTATTTCTCCATAATTAAAAAACATCTGTCTCAACTGGTTGCGCGAATATGTGTTAAGGACGGTTGCGGCGTTCAAAGCGGCGTCCCGTCCCATACGCATATCAAGAGGCGCTTCGGGAAAACGAAACGAAAAACCGCGTTCGCTTTCGTCGAAATGATGAAAAGAAACGCCCAAATCTGCAAGTATGCCATCGACTTTATTAATACCGTAATAACGAAGAAAATTATGCATAAATCTGAAATTATTTTTTATAAAAATAATCCGGTTGTCGTCGCCGGCATTGCGGCGAGCGTCGTTATCACGGTCAAATGCGATGAGTTTTCCGTTTTTCAGCCGCGACAAAATTTCTCGCGAATGTCCGCCTCCTCCGAAAGTTGCATCTACATATATGCCGTTTTCATTAATATTCAAAGCGTTTACGCTCTCTTTCAAAAGCGTTGGAACGTGGTAAATTTTGTCTGTCATTTTTTCGTTATTAAAATCATATAACTATTTCGGGAATGTTTTTACAAAATATACAGAATCTCTTTAAACATAAATGCTTCCGATTTTCCGTTTCTGTCGGCAAGAATCAGTTGTCCCGAATTTTTAACCTCAACTATTTTTGCATAAAATATTTCTCCTGTCAATTTTTTATACGGAAAAAAACCTTCCTTTCGGTACAGTTTTTTCATATACATTTCATTGACAGTATCATAGCGTCCAATAACAAGCAAGTTGTACAAAGGCGTAAAAGCGTCCAGCACAGAGTTCATAACTTTGTTGACGTCGTGGAAAATCCCTGTTTCAGAGGCAATTGATACGGGAGTGATTTCCAGCGGCGGAAATCGGGTTTGATTTACATTAAGCCCCAGTCCCGTAACTGTGAATACAAGATTATTGCCACTAAAAGAATGTTCGATTAAAATGCCTGCGATTTTCCGATTTTCTACATAAATATCGTTAGGCCATTTTATCGAAGCGGCAAGTCCGAATTTTTGCAAACTTTCGATTACCGCAACAGAAAACGCTTTTGACAGCAGGAACAGCTCCTCCGCAGCAATCGACGGGCGCATAATAATCGACATTGTCAGATTTTCGCCCGGATTTGCTACCCATTTATTATTGCGCTGTCCCCGTCCGGCTGTCTGTTCGCTGCAAACGACAACAACCCCTTCTTCTGCTCCTTCTGCCGCCAGTCGGGCGGCTTCGGTACTGGAAGAGGCTAAGCTGCTGTAATGTATAATCCTGTATTGCAAATTATTTTGCTGCAACAGTTTCTATTTCCACCAAAGCGCCCATCGGCAAATTTGCAACTTCGTATGTTGCACGCGCCGGCAAACTGTCGCCGTAAAAAGTTGCATATATCTCATTTACAGACGAAAAATCGCCTATATTTTTCAGCAAGACGGTCGATTTTACAACATCGTTAAACGAATATCCGGCAGCGTCCAGAATGTTGCCGACATTTTGCAGTACCTGTTTTGCCTGTTCTTTAACATCATTTCCAACAAAATTGCCTGTTTCGGGATTAATTGGAAGCTGTCCCGAAACATACAGAGTATTGTTTACCTCTACTGCCTGACTGTAAGGACCGACTGCTTTCGGCGCTTGTTCCGTGTTTATAATACGTTTCATAATTAATCTGGCAATTATCAGTATTCGTCCTCGTTAAAAAAGAAATCCTCTTTGCTTGGATAGTCAGGCCAGATTTCTTCGATACTTTCGTATATTTCTCCGTCATCTTCCAGTTCTTGAAGATTTTCAAATACTTCCATCGGCGCTCCCGATCTAATGGCATAATCTATCAATTCGTCTTTTGTCGCCGGCCACGGCGCATCTTCCATTTTTGAAGCCAATTCTAAAGTCCAATACATAATATATTAATATTTAATAGTTTACCTTCATGTTGCATCTTAAATTCGGATGCGAAAATATAAAAAAAAACAAAATGAAAATCGTTAAAGTTCAAAAAAATACACAAATAGCTGTTAATCAGACTGTTATTTGACAAGAAATTTTTTCCGTATTTCGACAAAAACATGACAACACTCAAAAACGGTTTGAAAGTTTTGTTTATCCTTAAATTCGCAAACATTTTTCAGTACAGTCCAGCATTTTTTTATAAAATTACAGAATACCTTAAACCCGCAATTATTTTTCTAATTCATTGTTATTTAATTATAAAGTTTTTTTACATGCAAAACTTTGCAGTTTCGTTATTTTCACTTATCTTTGCACCATGAACAAAAACAAAAAAAGTAAAAATGACGGCAGCAAAGGTAATAAAAAAATTCACAGTTAATCATCTCGCTTGCAGGAATTTTTTTATTAATGAAGAATTTTTTAGTTATTTATTATTGTAATTAATTGATAATCAATATATTTATTAATCATCAACAAAATACTGACAAATCCATCAGAAGGAATCATTTATTTAAAAATCACAATATTAAGAATCACAATAATGAAAAAAGTAGATTTTAAGAAGATAATGCCGGCGTTAATGGCGCTGGCGAGCTTATTGGCGTGCGATTCGCAGCCTGTTTCGCTCTCGGTCGGCGCGTTGACCTGCGAATATGCCGTTCAGCCGCTTGGTAT
>JAIROW010000250.1 GCA_031257315.1 Prevotellaceae bacterium | reverse complement strand
TATCATATTGACAAAAAATTTTCACAGGAAGAATTTGAAATTTTTACGGAGCAGTTTTACAACGGTGAAGGATACATATCGCTGAATATTCCCGTCAGTTCAATTCGTGATTTTTATGTCAGTAATCCGGGATATTACAGCAGAGAAAAGTCAGAGTAGAGACTTCGACGACCGTATCCTGCAATTTTTCGGACTTTCAACCCTTGTGGACAGCCTAATGTTGGTTTGAAGGCGTATGCCTTTCTGCCGAGCGATATATATTCATGACGGAATATCGTAAATTTATAAAAACGTATTAATGCGAATCAGGGTTTGAAAACGTTTTTTTAGCCCGAATGGTAGGGTGTTCAAAATGATGTACCCAAAAATGAGACAAAAAAAGATGTATTTCAAAGCCGCGTCAGAGGGCGGCAGCATCTCGTAGAGATGCATCGCTCGGTAGAAAATGCTGCTATCCCATTCCTCTGCATATTGTAAGTATGCAGAGGAATGGGATGCTGGCGAATATATCTGTCTTACATTTCTACCTAGCGATGCAATTCTGACGGATTGCAAATTTTGTCCTGTACGGTAGAGACGCGATTAATAGCGTCTCTACTGAAACAATTAACCATTTCATTTACAGGATTTTTCACTGTATGAAAAGGCTGTTAAAAAAGGTCTGAAACTCTACGTAGCCGGTACATTATACTGAACACACTACCTACTCGGGCTAAAAAATGTTTGCAATCCCTGATTCGCATTAATAATAATGTAATACGATAAAAAACAATTGTTATTGAGTTTACCTTTCGGGAAATTTAATAAATCCAAAAACTTTGCAAAGGGTAATTGTCAATTGTCAATTGTCAATTGTCAATTGTCAATTATTTACATCATACTCAGATTTTTTATTTACAAAGCTCTGTTTACCAATGATTTATCGGTAATTCTTTTGTTCAAAACATTACAATACTCTTCCCAGTAATATTTTTCATTTTTCAGTTTTACATTTTCCATCCATTTCAGAGCAAGTTCGTATTCTCCAATCATTTCGCAGCCAACAGCCATATTGAAGCAGCAGATTGCAGCAAGGTTTCTGTTATTGTCGTCAACATATCTCATCCAGACGTTCATGGCTTTGTCCCATTCTTCGTTTTCGATACAGTTTTCGGCATACGATATTTCGGGCGACAGGTAATAGTAGCGGACTTCTTCTTTCCAATATGGAGCTATATCCTTTGCATAGTTTTTTGCAGCCATTTTGCCGGCAATCAGAATAATATCTTCTTTATCGGGAATTTGTACGGAACTTGCCAGTTCCCATGGTTTAAGGTTTATTATTATGTTAACCGTATCGTCCAGTATGCGATGGTCTGCCATAGCGGATTTTTTAACGTCGTAAATCCGTATAACTGCCTTATACAGAGAACTTATCACTATCTGGTTGTAGTCGATGGTTTCTATCTGCGTTATCTGTTTGTCGCTGATGTCGAAGTGTTCAAGTGCAATCAGATAATCGGCAGAAGCGTTTGTACCGATTTCATTGATTTGTTCTCCGGTTAAACCGTTGCCGTATGTTTCGGAACTGACAGTATAAACCGGAAAAATATAGGATTCGTATTTTGGCGATTCTTCCAGACTTTCTTTCAAAGACATTGCAATTTTTGTAACAGCTACGCTGTCAGCGCTGGAACTTCTGGCGTTCAGCAGGGCTACAATTGCAATATTTGTGGTATCCGAAAGATTTACGTTTCTTTTTGGCGGATTCAGGGTCTGCACTTTTGTTGTTGTATATCGTACAGTCTGACAGGACAATACAAATGAAATCAGAATACAGACAATAATGCTTTGTACAAGCGAAAAATTTTTCATTCCAGTAATTTTATCAAAAACAGTAAACATCGATCCAGAAAATGTTAAAATTAAAAGACAAAGATATATATTTATTTTGAAACATACAAATAATCAATCTATCTGAAACTTTCGCTCATTGTTTTCAGCAATTCGTCGGCGCGTTTGTAAAGTTCCGTCTGTCCGTACTGTTTAAATATATCGGCAATATTTTTAACTCCCTGATATACGTTGGCGAGTTCAAAGTCAAACGAATAATTTTTGCATGACGACGTTAGTTTTATATAGTATTCAAACTCTTTACGATATTCGTTCATCAGCCTTTCGGACAGAGATATTCCGTACTCGGTCAGTCCCGAAAACAGATAATAGTCAACTGCCGGATTAACGGCTCTGTAATACGGAGTTACGTGCATATTAACCAGCTGCATTTCGGGTATTGCCTCATGATATTTTTCCATCAGCAATTTCAGTCTTTCGCTGTCGCCTTTTATTTTAAGATATGCTGCAAGTTTAAAAAATATCGCTCTGTAATACTGTATATCTCTTCTTGCCGTTTCGTCGAAATAGACTTTCGAATCGTTCAATCCTCGATAGCGGTATTTATTTACCAGAAGGTCAAAGGTTTTGTCGATATTTACTGGAGAGTTTGACGTATTTTCAGGCACAAGTTTCATGGCAAATCCTTCATCGCGCAGATTTTTACGAAGTCCCATTTGAAAATCGTCGTCGCCGGTTATGCCGAAATATATTGGACGCTGAGGAAAATTGTTGGCAATAAAATCTATTGCTGCAAGTTTATTTTTTGTAATTATATTTCCGATATTAAGGCTGATATATGGAACTATTGCTGCGGTATCGCTTGCAAGTCTCTGAACTGTTGCGTCGTTGCGTTCGACCGGTATTCGCAGTTCCTTTGCGACAATTACATTTGTTTTTTCGCCTGCACTGTTGCGGTATTTGCTTTTGTCGTCGTCGCTGAAAGCTATATTAAGCGCTGATTTTGCGTTTGCGTATGGATATTTGTCGCTGTCCAGCACCGGAATATACATTCTTGTTTCTCCAATTATTTTATCGGGAGTTGCAGTAGTTTTCAATGGCGCGGCGTCGTAAGTGCGACGCATCATTTGCATATAGTACCAGTCGGAGGCAAGATACGAGGAGTTTGCAACTTTTATGTCGGTGCGCACGCCTTCTACTTCCTGATTGTACCACAGCGAGAAGGTGTCGTTATCGCCGAAAGTGAACAGTATTGCATTCGGGTCGCACGATTCGAGATAATTGTAACCAAAATCGGTAGTAATGTAACGTCCAGACCTGTCGTGGTCGTCCCAGTTTTGTCGAGCCATTATTACTGGCGCTGAAAGGCTCAAAATCAGCGCTATGGAAGCTGCCTGCTGCGGTTTCAGTATTCTCGACAGCAGTTTTGCAAGAAAAGCAACGCCCATGCCTGTCCAGATTGCAAAAGCATAGAAAGAGCCTGCGTATGCGTAATCTCTTTCGCGCGGTTCTATGGGCGTCTGGTTCAAGTAGATAATGATTGCTATTCCTGTAAAGAAAAACAGCAGCATGGTCGAAGAAAAACCTTTTTTGTCTCTTTTAAACTGAAAGTACAGTCCGAGTAATCCCAGAATCAGGGGTATAAAATAATATTTGTTCATTCCCTTATTTTCAGCCATGTACTGTGGCGGGTTGTCGTATATTGAGCCGAGCCGTGCTTCGTCGATAAATTTTATACCTGAAATCCAGTTGCCTTTTATCGGCTCGGAAACTGTTGCCTGAATATCGTTTTGCCGTCCGACAAAATTCCACATAAAGTATCGCCAGTACATAAATCCAAGCTGGTAGTCGAAAAAAAAGTGTAAATTGTCGATATATGTTGGGTTTTTGCCGTTTACGTATGTTTTATAAACTCTCGTATGCTGCTCGTCTTTTGCGCTCCACATGCGTGGAAAAAGAATGGTTTTATTGTACTTTATGGTCTGCGATATGTCTTTTTTCACGTATCTGTCGTCCAAAAGCGTATATGTGTCTTTATTGATTACCTTATAATCCATTGCATCAGTATAATACGGTCCGGTGAACAGCGGACGTGAACCGTACTGGTCGCGATTAAGGTAACGGATAAGCGAATAAATATTGTCCGGTTTGTTCTGATTCATGGGCGTATCTGCCGCAGAACGTATAACAATCATTGCATAACTGCCGAATCCGATAAAACAGAACGACAGAGACAGAAAAATGGTGTTGGCGAGTTTTTTACCTTTTTTGGAGGTATAATGCACCGAATATGCCAGCGCCGCCGCCAGTACAAAAACAAAAAACAGCAGCCCCGAATTTACGGGCAAATGAAACACGTTGACAAACAGCAACTCCACGCGGGCTGCTATTTCAGGCGTTACCGGAATTATGCCCCACACAAGCAGCGCAAGCAACAGCAGCGAAAAGATGCCTGTTTTGATAATTCCAGACTGCGTTACCTTATATTTTTTAAAATAATATACAAAAACTATTGCCGGTACAACCAAAAGGTTCAGCAGATGTACTCCGATAGACAAGCCTGTTACATAAGCAATTAACACAAGCCAGCGATTTGCGTAAGCGTTGTCAGCCTCTTCTTCCCATTTAAGTATAGCCCAGAATACGGCTGCGGTAATCAGCGACGAGGCGGCATATACTTCGCCTTCGACAGCTGAAAACCAGAATGTATCGGAAAATGTGTATATCAGCGCTCCTGTAATTCCGCTGCCGATAACGGCAATTTTGCCGGCAAGCGGCTCCGTATCAACAAATCTGCGAACAAGATGCGTTATACTCCAAAAAAGAAACAGAATGGTAAACGCACTGCACAGAGCCGAAAAAATATTAACCATGTATGCGGCTTTTTCGGGCGACACAAATGCTGTAAACAAATGCCCGATCATCATGAACAGTGGAGCGCCGGGAGGATGTCCGACTTCAAGTTTATATGCCGAAAGTATAAATTCGCTGCAATCCCACAAACTCGCAGTAGATTCTACAGTCGAAATGTAAACAAAAGCGGAAATGCTAAAAACAGCCCATCCTGTAATATTATTTATTAACTTATAATTCATATACGAATATCTGTAACATTTTAAAGCCGCAAAGGTAATATAAAATTTAAATATCTTTCATACAACAGAAATAATTTTAAATTAAATGTGATACTTTCAGGTATTTGTAAATAAAAGAACTATCATATTTTTTTTTGTAAAATGCTAATAATAATATCTTTATATAATTTTTATATTATATTTACTGCTATACAATTCCTGTTTTAAGGCTGCTTACATATATGGACGGGAGAACAACAGAATACAAACTTTATCGGTACAAACGGGTCGGGCAAGAGA
The DNA here is from genome assembly GCA_031257315.1 of Prevotellaceae bacterium. Taxonomy (GTDB): domain Bacteria; phylum Bacteroidota; class Bacteroidia; order Bacteroidales; family UBA932; genus JAIRLF01. The sequence goes on along the minus strand of JAIROW010000250.1, from coordinate 995 downwards.
AATCTTTCCAAAACAGGGTTGTAAAGTCTGGCGTTCATATTTATAAGTCAAAACTGAGGCAGGTGTTCGTGTCCGGTGTAGTTGCGATGAAAATTAAATTCGTTATTTTTAACTGTTCTATTTCCAAGAGGGTAGGGGTTCAGCATGATGTACCGCAGCTGGCGCTGGAATGGTATATCGTAGAAGGCACGGATTTAAGGGCGCGATTTATCGCACCCTTATAGAAAAGAAAACGAAAAAGCGTGTGTAAAACACCAAAGTATTTCGCAATACAAATGTAGAATTAACCCTTTTTTGTAATCAATTTACAAATTTATCAATAAAATATTTGCGCAGTTCAATTTTTATTTATAATTTTGCAGTGTTGATGGCGAATGTGAAGTTTGGTATTTACAAATGTTGCGAAAAAACGAGAATTTGCTGAATATCAACGTAAAACCAGAACTTCCACAAAAGAAAAAATTGTCTTACTAATTCAAAATGCTTGCAGAACTTGCCGAAGAAAGTGAAAAAATTTTTTGGATTATCGACTTTGACAATATCAACAAAGAAACGCAGGAAGCAATGAAAAACAATAAAACAGCCTTCGGCAAGACAATTTTGCAAGTTTCTCGCGCGTCCGAAAAGCAGTGAGCCGACACTTACGCCAAGCCCCGAACCGTTATACTAAATGCGGGCTAAAATTGGTTTGAAATATATGAAATAAAGAATTTTATAGATAGCAATTGACGAAAATAATGTATAATAAATATTGGGTTAATAATTATGGCATATAAATTTAAGGCAATAATTGAAATTATTGGAATAAACCCATTTGTATATATTCCTGAAAATATTTTGGAAAATATTTTCAAACAGGCTGAAAAAAATAAAGGATTTATTCCTGTTAATGGAACGGTAAATAATAATCCTTATAAACAAACACTTGTAAAATATAAAGGTTCATGGAGACTTTATATCAATACAACAATATTAAAAAATTCGCCTGATAAAAT
>JAIROW010000101.1 GCA_031257315.1 Prevotellaceae bacterium | reverse complement strand
ACCGCTTTATGCTCTATCAAATTTTCAAATTTTTTTACATGCGAGATATTCTGTAATCTGTTTTATTATGCATAATTTGCTGTATTACTGTTTATTATGCGTACTTATTGCAATTACGCACGGACAGGAGAATAATTATTTATGTACTGAAATATTTTTTATGCGAATCAGGAGTAAAAAAATGTCCAGAAAGGATAAAATTTTCATACCCGCACAGCGAGCGTAACGTTGCCTGCGGCTAAACAAGGGGTTGCAACCCCTTGCCTGTACTGCGCAGAACTCTATCGCAAAAGAATTGAAGTTTTGCCTTTCAGGCAAAGATAAGAACGATTGTGCTACCGCAAACTGCGCTTCGCTTGTATGCGGTTATGAAAATTTAGCCCATTCGGGCTAAAAAATTAGAGTTTAAAGTTTACATATTAGAGTTTAGACATTAATAATGCAAATCAAGAGTTAAAATGTCCCGAAGGGACAAAATTTTCATAACCGCAGGCGAGCGATAGCGTTGCCTGGGCTAAAAACGACAACAACAGACTGCCTGAAAGGCAGAACTCTATCGCAAAAGAATTAGAGTTTTGCCTTACAGACAATGATGAGAACGATTGTGTTACCGCAAACCGCGCTTCGCTTGTTTGCGGTTATGAAAATTTAGCCCATTCGGGCTAAACAAAACGTTTTCACCCCCTGATTCGCATAATTTATTCCATATCTATATCTGTCTTCAATTTATAAAACATCAGAATGTAATTGGTGTTTTTTTCCATATCATTTTGGAGCAGATATGGCTGAACATTTTCTGGTATAAATTTTTTCAGTTCACTGATTACAGTATCTCTGTCATCTGAGGTAATATTTGCCAAATCTATGACGCCACAAGTACCAAAAAATTCGTTGTTAACAGGGTCGTATCCACGTGTCCGTGCGAAAGTAAAATTAATCACATCGTTTCTGTCCTGAATTAAATTTTTTATGAAAATTGCCTTATTGTCAGCCAGACTGATTAAAAGAGATCCTTCCCGTTGTAAACCTGCATAATAGCTTTGCATTAAATAGCCGTTATTATGAACAGGAGCTGTTGAAGTAAAATAAATTTCCTGCTCGACTGCCTGTTGAAAACCGTCATAATCTTTACGGGAGTTAAAATATTTACCTCCAAAATCAAGATAATATTTCATAAAAATCTGATTTCCTCTTCTTTCAAAAATACTGTTGCCATAAGTGGCGTAAAGATAAACAGACTGCGTACTGTTTTCAAAATCTATTCCCGTAAAAGTGTCTTCAATATACTGCAACAGATATTTGACAGGTTGAAACTGCATGTCTGTCAACACTGTAAGGTCAGAATTGTCTCCGGTTATACCAAACGGGGACAACTCAAAAAGGTACCCTTCGTCTGCAAGGCATTTTAATTTTTGAGCGCGGAACGGCAATGACCTTTTTTCGATATAATTGCCGTCGTGGTCAAAAACCTGAATGGCAATTTTTGCTCCGTCAAGTATATATACATAATTTTCATCTATATCGAAATCGTGAAACCTTCCGATTTCTTCAGGTCCCCCGCCATGCGTGTAAACATTTCTTATAAATTTTCCACATTTATCAAAACATTTTAAATCATCATTATTTAAATCAAGCACATAAATAAAATTTTTTGTAACTTTTATTTGTCTGACAATGCCTATTAAAGCTTCGTCAGTATTTTCAAGAGCGATATAGCGTACAGAATCAATCAATTTGCTGACTTCAAAGTTTTTACGGATACATGATAATATTTTTACGGTAACAGCGCTGTCTGTTATCAGATTTAATTCGTTCTGTATTTTTACACTGCTGGGAACAGAACGGTCTGAACAGCCAGAACAGCCGCAGTAAAACCATAGCACCAGAATAACAGTTATCTTTTTCATATTCGCTGTATTATTTTATTACTTTTCACATAAAAAAGAGGTTCCTGAAAATTCTCAATATTTTATTAAAAATAAAAATCATAATAAATTACAGAAACCTCCAAATCATTTAAAGATACGTCTTCTTATCAGATGTACATTCATTTTTATCTTTCCCGTCGTAGCATGGCGTATATACTACGTATGTGTACGTTACAGAACGGCTTATAGAAATTGTAGTACCTTTGTGAATAAGAAAACCGCTTATACGTTCTTCTGTCTTGACTGCTATTTTCTGAGACTCTCCCCAATAGTTGTTAATAAAATCGTACCATGGAACATCTCCAACCTCAAGTGTCAGTGCCTCAATATTTTTCAGTTTTACAGACGACTGATTTTTCTCAGGCTGCGAATTGAGGTTTACATTAATAACAGCCACTGCTGCTGTTGCTAAAATAGCGATGCCATATAAAATGGACTTTCTTATGACTTTAATCATGTTTGTTAACGTTTAAAAAATTATAATACAAAGGTAATATAAAATTCCTATATCTGTTTTTTTTTTTTTTTTGTATTTTGAATTAAAATTAAATATGAAACAAATTTTACCATGTTTTGTCGGTTCACATTTATGCGAAAGGCTTTTAAATGAGAGTAATAATGTTGTGTGTGTGTTTCAACAAACAGAAAAAGAACGAATAATCTTACTAATGTTTCGTCCCCAAATCTGGGTAAAAATCAGGTTGCAATCCTGACGGATTGCAACGATCGGGGTGTTTTTATCTACATGTTTGTATGACAGTCAAAATCAGTCGATTTGAGACATACAGGCAAGCTGACACTATCAGTAAATTTCTATTTCAAACAGTTTAGCCCAGTTTTTTCCGGTAACAAAAATTCTTTTTCCGGTTTTATCGTAGGCAATTCCGTTCAAAACGTCCGTAGAAGGTTTAATGTATTCTTTTTTAAGGATATTGCTCATGTCAATTTTCCCGACAACCCTGCCGCTTTCTGGATTGATTATCACGATAATGTCTGACATATAAACGTTTGCCCAGATTTCGCCGTTGATATATTCCAGCTCGTTAAGATTGTCCACAGCTCCTTTATCGGTATAAACTTCAATCTGAGATGTAACATTCATATTTTCATTGAGTTTGTAAAGATTTGAGGTACCGTCGCTCATCCACAGATTTTCGCCGTCGGAAGTAATTCCCCAGCCTTCCGAGCTGTAATTAAATTTGGTCAGAAGTTCAAAATCGTTAAATCCGTAAATAAATCCTTCGCGATTTTGCCAGGTAAGCTGGTAAATTCTGTTTTTGTGCAAACATATTCCTTCTCCGAAATATTGATTGTCCAGATTATGCTTTTGTAGAACTTTTCCGGTTTCAAGTTCAACTTTTCGCAGCGACGAAGCTCCTTTCTGTCCTGTTCCTTCATACAGAAAACCGTCGCTGTAAAACAGTCCCTGCGTATAGGCATTTTCATCGTGATTATATTCTCTGACAATTTTGTACTTACAGTTTACCGGTTCGACATCGGGAATGATTTTCACTGCAAAGGGCAGTGTTTCAAGATGTTTACCGTTTGAATAGACAGAAACCGACATTCGGCGCATACCCATTTTCAGCGATGCAAGAGAAATTTTTTTCGACAATCCGTACAATGCAGCATAAGGCTTGCCGTCAACGCCAACAACGCAGGAATCAGGTTTTATCGAGTCGTTAACAATATCAATCGTTATACTGTCTGACGATTTAAACGTTTTACCATTTATTGAGCCTGCAAGTCGAAACAGTTCTTTTTTTTCATTTTTTGTTTTTGCATGAGTGCGCAATTCATTTTTTTTACCGATGCAGGAAAGGCAAAAAACAATACAGAAAAATACAGGCAGAATTTTCGACATGTTTTGTAAAAATTACGTAACTGTTTAATATATAAGACAATAAGAAAAGCTGTTTAAAAAAATTTTTCTAAACAGATTAACAAATCTACGACATAATTTTTATTTGATACCCAGTTCCTTCTTTACCAGAGGCAAAATGTCCACGCTTTGGGTTTCGCTGAAATATATCGGATTCCCTGCCGCCAGATCGAAAATATAGGTAAAACTGTTTGCTTTAGCGACTTTGTCTATCGCAGTCTTTACTTTTTCTCTGATTGGAGTAAAAAGTTTTTCCTGTTCCTGAGCGTATTTTTCCTGATACTTCTGTTCAAAATCGGCTATACGACTCTGTTTTTCAAGCAAATCCGACTGTTTACTTTCCTTAACCACATCAGACCATTTTTCTTGATTGGTGGAAAATTCTTCGAGCATTTTGTTGTATTCGACACGCAAAGCTTCGTAGAGTTCCCTGTTATCCTTAATATAGGCTTCCAATTTAACTTTTGCCGAATCTGTTTGCGGCATTACTGATATTAATTCGGTCGTGTTAATGTGTCCGAATTTGAAATTTTGCGCCTGCGCCTGCATGGTAATAATTGAAATTAACGTCCAGAATACCAATAACTTTCTCATAAATTAATTATTATATTTATTTAAAATTTTAAAATGCAAAGATACTGTTTTTTTATTTAAATCCTAACTTTTCAAGAATTTTATCGCTCAAATCGTATTTGGGATTGTTAAAAACCACGTTCGGATTGTTTGATACGTCAAAAATTATTGCGTATCCTCCTTCGTTAGCAAAATCTGTTATGGCTTTAAAAACCTTGTCCTGAACGGGTTTTAAAAGTTCTTCCCGTTTTTTGCCTAATGTTCCTTCGGGCGAAAAATGATTTTTTTGAAGTTCTTTCACTTCTTTTTCTTTTGTGATAATGTCATTTTCGCGTTTTTGCCGAATTTCTTCGGTTAAAAGAACTTTTTCTGCCTGATATTTGGCAAACAGGTCTTGAACAACCTTGTATTTTGCGTCAATATCCTGCTGATACTGTTTTGACAGTTTTTCCAGCTGTTCCTGCGCGGAAGTGTATGCAGGTATTTTTTTCAGAATGTATTCCGAATCCACATAGCCAAATTTTTGAGCCTGCGACACAAAAACGGTTGCCATCAGCAAGACAGCGGCGAAAAACCATAATCTTACTTTTTCGATTATTTTTGATAGATGTTCCATATTCATATTTTTTTCTAAAATTTCGACTTTAATTACTGATATTTAAAAAGTATGTCCCATTACAAAATGCAGCTGATTTCTTTTCATGTCTCTGCCTTCAATTTTGTCAAGTCCGTAACCCCAGTCCAGTCCCAAAGTACCTACGATGTTGAGGTTTACGCGCACTCCAAGCCCTACCGAGCGTTTTATGTCAAATGGATTGAACTGATTAATGGAACTCCAGCAGTTACCGCCTTCAAGAAACCCAAGCACAAAAATTTGAGACGCGGGTTGCATTATTACAGGGTATCTTAATTCTAATGTGTATTTATTATACACATTTCCCATGTAAGCATTACGCGAAGTATTGTACGGCGTAAGCGAATTGTCTTCGTATCCTCTCAACGCCACAATGTCTTGACCGTACATGACATAGCCCGACATTCCGCCGCCTCCGACAATAAAGCCTTCAAACGGAGAATATCCCCAGCTTTTATTGTAAAATCCCAGATAGCCAAACTGTGCTTTTGCCATAAGAATGAGGTCTTCGCCAACAAGCGGCTGAAAGAAAGAACCGTCCACAAGCCATTTGTGATATTCAATCCATCGGTATTTTTCGGTAAGGTTCATTTCTGCATAATTTTTATTCGGATTGAACAGCGAGTAAGGCGGAGTCAGTTTTAAACGTACTGAAAAACTTGAACCTTGACGCGGAAATATTGGATTAAATATAGAACTGCGTCCGAAAGCAAATTCCAGACTGAAATTGTTTGAACTGCCGTTTGAAAAAAGGAAACCTCCCGTCCAGTTCTTCAAAATATAACGCTGCAAAGTCAGGTTATAAGACAAAGTAAAGTTATGGTCAGGCCATTTCAGTCGGTGTCCGATACCTGTCGAAAGTCCTATAACTTTCATGCTTTCATCTGAATCGGTATTATAATAATAGTTGTAACCGTAGCCAGAACCGTAGCCGTAGCCATAATCGTAGTATGGATTATATATGGAAGTCTGGTTTGAAAAATACGCGCTGACCGAAAAATTTATCGGTTTTTTGCCTCCAAGCCATGGTTCCATAAAACTTACGCTGAATTGCTGATAGCGTTTACCGTTGGTTTGAAAACGCAAACTCAAAGTTTGTCCATCTCCGGTAGGTATCGGTCGCCACGACTTGAAATCAAAGAAACGGCTTGCTGCAAAATTATTGAATGTAACGCCAACGCTTCCGACAAACATTCTTGCGCCCCAGCCGCCTGACAGTTCAAACTGGTCGTTTGATACTTCGGCTACTTCATAATTTATGTCGGCTGTATTTTCTGCCTGGTTTGGAACAATAAACTTGCCCGATTTTTTGAACAGTTCTTCCGCATCAAAATATTTCATTGTCGAAAGCATACGTATCGACTCTTTGTATTTGCTGATACTGAAAAGGTCGCCCGGAACGGTGCGTAACTCTCTGCGTATCACGTGTTCGTTTGTTTTTGTATTACCCGATATTGTTATTCTGCTCAAACGCGCCTGTTCGCCTTCCTGTATTCTGATTTCTACGTCAATAGAATCTCCTATAATATTTGTTTCTACGGGATTGGCTAATGAAAACAGGTATCCGTTATCCTGATAAAAATAAGTCATTACCGATTCGTCGCCTCCGGTAGAAAGCCTGTCCTTTAACAGTACCATATCGTAAACGTCGCCTTTTTTGATGCGAAGAACCTTGTCGAGAGCTTCAGACGGGTATTTGGTATTGCCGACCCAGCTTATGTTTCTGAAATAGTAGCGATTACCTTCATGCACATTAAGTTTTATTTCCATTCTGTTTTCTGAAACCTTATATGTTGTATCTTTCAGAATTTCGGCGTCGCGGTAGCCTTTTCGGTTGTAATATTCCAATAAAAAATCCTTGTCTTCTTCATATTTTGATTCGACAAATTTTCTGGATTTGAAAATTGAATGAATAGCAAAACCTTTTTCTTTTGTGTGTTTCATCGAGGCTTTCAGTTTTCTTTTGCTTATTTGACTGTTGCCTTCAATGGTTATTTTTTTAATTTTAACTTTGTTGTTTCTTTTGACAGCCAGTTCTATATTTACCGAATTTCTTAAAATTGTATCATTTTTTATCGACACTTTTACGTCTGTATTCAGATAGCCTTTTTCGGCAAAATAGTTTTTAATTTTTTTGACATTTGACTGGATAACATAATCGGACAGAGCGCCTCCGCGTCTGAATGTCAAGATGTCCATAATATCTTTGGTTTTACTTTTTTTCAGCCCCTTTATTTCCCACTTTATAATTCGCGGACGTTCGGTGAGAATAATATCAAGCCAAACCTTGTCGTCTTCGGTTTTAACCATTTGAATATCAACGCTTCCGTAAGAATTTTGCGACCAGAGGCGTTTTATTGCCTGCCGACATTTTTCGTCGCCCGAAACACTGCTTATAACGTCGCCAATTTTCAGTCCCGAAGCATTTATTATCAGTGCAGTATCGGCAAATGTAATTCCCGATACGCTAATACCTGCAATATAATATTTTTTTGGAAGTTCATAGTCCAAATCAAGAGACGATACCGTATCTTGCTGGGCATAAGAGCGATTAGAAAATATTAACAAGCCTGCGACAAAGCAGAAGGCTGTAAAGGCGGTTCGCCCTGCTTTAATTTTTGTTTTTCCGGCAATCGCAACTGCGACAATTCCGTCTGGATATATTTTCATTAAGTAACTAATTTTCACTGTTTTAACTGTTCGCTCGTTTTACCGAATCTCCGTTCTCTTTTTTGATATTCTTTAAGAGCTTCTTCAAAATTTTTTTTTCTGAAATCGGGCCACAATACGGTCGGAAAATAAAATTCACTGTAAGCGGCTTGCCACAGCAAAAAATTGCTCAATCTCTGTTCGCCGCTTGTGCGAATTATCAATTCAGGGTCGGGTATGCCGGATGTTGCCAAATAACTTTCAAAAAATTTTTCATTAATACTTTCGGGTTCTATTTCTTTTTCAGCTGCTTTCCGCGCTATCTGTTTTACGGCTTCAACAATTTCCAGCCGCGAACCGTAAGCAAGCGCCAGCGTCAGCGTCAAACCCGTGTTGTTTGATGTAGAAACAATAGCTTGGTTTAACTTTGTACAAACATTTTCGGGAAAAGTGTGCAAATTTCCTATGGCATTGAGACGCACGTTATTTTTGTTCAAATCGGGAGTTTCCTTAATTATAGAATCGACAAGCAATTCCATCAGGGCGTTAACTTCTTCGGAGGGTCTGTTCCAGTTTTCTGTCGAAAAGGCGTAAAGGGTCAAAAATTCCACGCCTTTTTCTCCGCAAAATTCTACGGCTTCTCTAACGGATTTCACTCCGTTTTTATGACCGTAAATTCTGTTCAATCCGAATTTTTTAGCCCATCTGCCGTTCCCGTCCATTATTATGGCTATGTGTCTGGGTACTTTCAGATTATCCATAAATAATTATATATTCTTTACACAACATTTCTGTTTTTTTAAAGTGCAAATTTAATTCTTTATTTTGATTTTTTCAAAAAATATGATTTTGATGCAAGAAAAGTTTTAAGCAACATGAAAAAATCTGGCAATTTGATACTGTACAAAATCCCTGTTTTTGTTCAGTAACACGAAATAAATAAACTCTAATTTATTCAATTTTTTTTCGACTTTATCATATAATAGAGTTTATGTAAAATTAAATATGATATTGGAAAGCATATACTGGCTGAAAACCAGAATTTTCATAACCGCCGGTCAACGACCGGCGGAAGAAACAGTGAGACGATAACGCTGCCTGTAAAGGCAGAACCCGGTGGATCTGAAAATATCAAGTTCTGGCTTTCAGCCAGTTATTTGAGATTATGTTTGTCCGTATGTCAAACGACATACGGTTATGAAAATTCTGGCTTTCAGCCAGTATATACTCAATTAAATTTACATAAACTCTAATATAACGATATTATAAATGATTTTTTTGAAGCCTCCCAATCTTTGTTCATATTGTATAATTACCTGTATTTATGTGAGTTGAAACCGACGGAAACTGCAATGTCCGAAACCGTAAAATAATTAAAAAAGCGGGCTGGCGCCCGCAATTTTAATTAACTAACCATAAAACTTAACTAAATCTATGAAAAACAAAATTATTAACAATCACTAATAAGATGCAGACGCGAAAAAAAGGTTTAAACGGGTTTGTAAAATTGTGTAACATTTTCGATCCTATAATTCGTAATATATTGATAATTATATATTTTAATTAAAAAAAAATTGCGATTAAAAATTTTTATCTAAATTTGTAACAAAATTACATTTAGATGATATGAAAATTCTGGATATATTTGAACAGAGACAGCATACCTTTTCGTTTGAATTTTTTCCGCCAAAAGACGAAATTTCGGCGGTAGATTTTGGCGTAAATGCAGGAAAATTAATGAAACTTTCGCCCTCGTTTGTTTCCGTTACATACGGAGCCGGAGGTTCGAGCAGAGAACGCACCTTTGCGCTGGTCGATTATCTGCAAAACAAAACAGGCTTGACAGTTATGGCTCATTACACCTGCGTCGGCGCATCGAAGGAAAAAGTGATGCAAGATATTGAATATCTGAAAAGTATAAACATCAAAAACCTGATGCTTCTGCGCGGCGATCCGCCAAAAGGAGCTGAAAGTTTTACGCCTCACCCCGACGGTTTTAAATATGCCTCGAATTTGATAGAGGCTGTATGTTCAAAATTTACAAACGTATTTACCATTGGCGCAGGCTGTTATCCCGAAAAACACCCTGAAGCGGAAACTCCTGAAAGCGATATTGCGCGTTTGAAGGAAAAAACTGACGCAGGAGCAGATTTTTTAATCACACAGCTGTTTTTCGACAATAACATATATTTCGATTTTGTTGAAAAACTGAGAAACGCCGACATACGTTGCAGGGTTATCCCCGGCATAATTCCGATTACTTCGTATTCTCAGGTCGAAAGATTTGTAAAACTCAGTGGAACAGCCATTCCTGACGAACTGGCAGAAAAACTCAATTCGTCGAAGGACAATCCAAAAAGAATACGGCAGACAGGAATTGACTTTGCCATAGAACAGTGTAAAAATCTGCTCAAAAACGGCGCTCCGGGCATACATTTTTATACGTTAAACAAATCGGGAGCGACAGTCGAAATCTATGAAACCCTGAGGGGCATAAATACAAGGTATTGATTGACAGATGACAATTTCTTAACATATTTGTAGCATTATCGTATTTCTCGTGTAACCTGCCGGATTTATATTTGTACGGAAAAAAATGATGCTGTTTTTTGAATAAAAATAAATAATATATGTCTGATAAAATTCTTGTTGTTGACGATGATCCGGTAATTTGCGAAGTTCTCGAATTTAATCTTGCAAACGAAGATTTTGATATTGTATGCGTTCATTCAGCCGAAGAAGCCATGCAGAAACTGTCGCCCGATTATTCGCTGATTATCCTTGACGTTATGCTTGGCGGCATATCGGGATACAAATTTGCTGAAAGCCTGCGGCGTAAAAGCAACCAGATACCAATTATATTCCTGACAGCCAAAGATACCGAAAACGACATGCTGACAGGGTTTTCCGTAGGCGCTGACGATTACGTTTCAAAACCGTTTTCAATAAAGGAAGTCGTCGCGCGAGTGAAGGCTGTTCTCAAACGCCGTCCTGCACAAAAAGAAAATGAAGGCGATATTGTTTTCGACGACATTATTATCAATTCACGTCTGAAAGAAATAATTATCGGTAAGGAACGTATAATGCTGACAAAAACAGAATACGGGATAATGAGGCTTTTAGCCGAAAATCCTCAACGAATATTTTCACGCGACGACATTATCGAAATCGTATGGAAAGAATCGCCCTATATAACGGAACGAACAGTAGATGTGCATATTACCCGTTTGCGCAAAAAACTCGGCAAAAAAGCCGGACTTATATCAAACCGACCCGGATTTGGCTATCGCTTTAACGCTTTCTGTGATGATGAAGATAAATTATAGACAGAAACTCCTGCTGTATTTCGTTGCCGTATTTACGCTGTTTACATTTGTGGTTGTTTTTTTTGAACAGTCGCGCGAAAAAAAACAGAAAACCGAAACTCTTGAAGAAAAATTGGACGTATATGCGTCCATTGTCAATAAAACTCTGACAGACAGCGAAAACGACATTCAGAAATCTGTACGTCTGCTACTGCCGCTGTTTCCCGACAATATCCGTCTCACGCTGATTAAAATCGACGGCAGCGTATTGTGGGATAATGTAATAAACGACGTTTCACTCATGGAAAACCATGCCGGACGTCCAGAAATAGCCAGCGCCTGCGAAAACGGAAAAGGCGTCGATATAAGAACCTCTCCTTCAAACGAAAAGGAATATCTGTACTATGCCGTCCGTTTTAACGACCGATATGTCCGCGTTGCTCTGCCATACGACTTTCATGTTCGCAGTTTTTTACAGTCCGACAATATTTTTATATACTGTGTGATAGCGCTTTTCGCCGTTGTGCTGGCGCTGTTCAACCATATAACCAACCGTCTGGGACGTTCCATCAAACAGCTCAGAGATTTTATACAGTCGGTAGAAAATGATAACCCCGGCTCGGAGCTGAAAGTTGATTTTCCGAAAGATGAATTTGGCGAAATCGGAACAAAAATTGCCGAAAACTATCTTTGCCTTAAAAAAAGCCAGAAAGCTGTAACGCTTGAACGCGAGAAACTTATGCAGCATGTACTCAGTTCGGAAGAAGGGCTTTGCTTTTATTCGGCAAACAGAATGGTCGAATTTCACAACGGTCTGTTTATTCAATATCTTAATATCATAATAGACGATGCAAAAAACGATTTCTCGACTGTTTTCAGCGATCCTTCATTTGAAAAAATAACATCGTTTCTTTTCGGCGACGAAGCTCCTCAGTCAAACTATTTTGAAACGCATATCAACAGGCAGGGTAAAAGTTTTGCAATCAGAGTTAATGTGTTTGATGATAAAAGTTTTGAAATTATAATAAATGACATAACCAGACACGAAAAAACCCGTCTGCTGAAACAGGAAATGACAGAAAACATAACGCACGAACTCCGTACTCCGGTAACAGGGATACGCGGCTGTCTCGAAACTGTTCTGGCTCACAACATGAATCCCGAAAAAAAACAACATTTTATCGAAAATGCCTATAAACAGGTACTTGCACTTTCCGAACTGATTCAGGACATGAGCCTGATTACAAAAATTGACGCAGCTCCTCAGTCGTTTCGCATAGAGAACGTGAATATTGCAGCTCTGCTCGAAAATCTGAAAAACGACATGGCGCTGCAATTTAAAGAAAAAAATATTAAAATCACATCAACCATAAAAGAAAATGTAACGGTAAAGGGAAATGCCATTTTGATATATTCCATTTTCAGAAATCTGACCGACAATGTCATACGCCATGCAGGAAATAATGTAAAGATACAGATAGGCAAATATGGAGAGGACAAGGATTTTTACTATTTTTCGTATTCCGATACCGGCGCAGGAATAAGCGACGAGCATCATCTGAACCGTCTGTTCGAGCGTTTTTACCGTGTTGACGAGGGACGCACGCGCGATAACGGCGGATCGGGACTGGGGCTTTCGATTGTAAAAAATGCCGTTACTCTGCACAGGGGAACTATTTCGGTCAAAAACAGGGTAAAAGGCGGTCTGGAATTTTTGTTTAATTTGCCGAAAAATGCCAGTTCTTAATCAGTAACTGTAAATAAATAATGCGAATCAGGGGTTGCAAACGTTATTTTAGCCCGAATGGGCAGAACAAAAACGACTGAGGCATTTTGCCCATTCGGGCAAGTTCCGCGCTTTCGCAATGCCGCAGGCAACGCTATCGCTCGCCTGCGGTTATGAAAATCAAGCCCATTCGGGCTAAAAGTCAGGTTGTTCGGGCTAAAAGTCAGGTTGTTCAGAACAGCGGCTTGAAAAGCCGAACCTTCATAACCGCAGGCGAGCGTAGCGTTGCCTGCGGACAACGAAACGTACAAGCAACCCCTGCCCGAATG
>JAIROW010000134.1 GCA_031257315.1 Prevotellaceae bacterium | reverse complement strand
CCTCGAAGAGCAGGGTAAATACGAACAAGCTGAACAAATTCGCGCAAAATATCTTGGTTATGAGTATATTTCGCCCGAACAGCTGGAAATTATCAAAGCGCTGGCGCTCGACCCCAATAAAAAAGAAACGGAAGTAAAACGGGAACGCAAACAGCTGTTCCAGTATGCTGTAAATCACCGCGATTACGATACTGTCGATAAACTTGCGAAGCTGCAATTCATGCGTGCGATACTGTACATGAAGGAAGTCCGCGCCGACCGCAAGGAATATGAGAAAAACCTGCGGCTGGGCAACAAAACCAAAGTTATGGCAACCGTCGAAAAATACGGGGTCAATTTCACCGCCGACAATGGCGCGTCGGGACTGATGCTGGCTGCAAATTACAATCAGAAAGAACTGCTTGGCGAGTTGCTGCAAAAAGGCGCATCGCTAACACAAACGGACGATAATAAACGTTTTGCATTAGACTATCTGCTGACGTCGTTTATAAATGGCAAACGTCAGAAACAAAAATTACCGCAATATGTCGATGAAAAAACACTACTAAGCTATTGGCACAAACTTATCCTACAAACAATTGATTTTGAATATAAAAACCGCATATTTCGCATTGGTTCGCACAGTATGCTGTTTTATTTGATACTGCTTATGCGCAACACAGCCGCCAGTCAGAATCTTAAAGCACGTATTGAAATACAGGAAGACGACAGTCAGTCGGAAGAATTTAAAATGGATAACATCGGCGCTTTCCGAATGGACGACCTCGAACTGTTAGTCGCACTGATGCCCGAAGCCATTATGCCGTCCAACCGTAAAAAACGTGCATACATAAACAGCATCATGGCAATGAACGAGATAAGGAAAGACTCGCCATACTGCAAATCCGCCTTTATCCGCGCAAAGCGAGGAGTGTATATCCTAAATCCGAAATTGAAATTCAAACAGTAAAAACAGGCGACACAAAAAGTATGCTGTTATAAATATTTGACAATCAGGAAATAAACCATCACTTTTGTATGATAGTTTATGTAAATTTGACGTCGCACAGGGGCGCGATAAATCGCAACCCTACAAAATGTAACAATTTTTTAACACGGAAACAATTTCGCTGTTCAGCGTCAAAATCTGCAGCGTCGGGCATTGTGAAACAGGTCATAAAAAACTAAAAATCTTACTTTTAAAAGTTTTATTTAACTCTTTGAGCCTTATCGAAATATTATTTTGTTGAACAAGCAACTTTAAACCTTTTTTAAGCATCTTTGTTATAAATTATAAATTTAAGTTAAAAGATTTAAAGATTTGTGTTTTTCGGAATAATTTGGATTTTTAATTGTTTTTGATTAATTCAAATTGGGGGTTTGATATAATATTGATTGTGATGAAAATGAGGCAGTTCGATACGGATTTACTGGCTTTGGAAAAAAGTCTCAGCCGTTTTGCATACAGTTTGACCGCAAACGAAAACGATGCAAAAGATTTGGTTCAGGATACATTTTTGAAAGCATTGATATACAGAGATCAGTTTGAGGATAATACCAACCTGAGAGCATGGGCTTTTGCGATAATGAGAAATACTTTTATAAATAACTACCGCAAAAATATCAAACATGCGACAACTTTTGATTCGAGCGATAATCAGTTCCTTATAAATAACCGTCAGGACGAGCTGACACCGGAATCTTCCGTTTCGGCAAACGAAATCAACAGTAAAATTAATTCGCTTGATCCAGAGTTCCGTATTCCATTCAAAATGCACACTTTCGGATACAAATACAAGGAAATTGCCGATTCTCTTAACCTTAAAATCGGAACGGTTAAAAGTCGCATCTTCTTTTCGAGACAGAAACTGATGGAAGGACTGAAAGGTTACGACAGATGACAGGGCTTGGGCTGTAACTTGTTTTTGTAAATGTCCAGCACAAAAATCACTGGCAAAACAGCCCGTCAGTTAGGGTGTTCAGTATGATGTACCAAAAAATGAGACAATAAAAAGAAGTATCTCGCTATAATCAGTTGAATTTTAAGTATTACAGGTAAAACATTTATCTTTTTTATGAACGTGTTTTCACATACCTCATTTTTTGTTGATTAGCAAAATTGTATTTTACTAATAGATAACCAATTATGACTTATTTCCTTATCAATTATGAACAAAAATGTGGAACATCATACTGAACACCCTACCCATTTGGGCTAAAAAAAACGTTTTCAATCCCTGATTCGCATTAATAATTAATACTACTGTTGCAATGGTGAAAAATATTTCACAGAAAAAAAGTATTGACGGGAGACTTTCAAAATGGAACGAATGTGAATGAACTGATAAAAACGATCATAGCTTTTACTGTATTTGATATTGATAAAAGTTTAGTTATAGCCTCAGACTATGCTGTGGAAAATATGATTAGAGAAACCGGCTGGGTGATCAAATCGTATATGTTGCACATTTTTATTATCTTTGTCGTCGTATTTATATGTCTTGTATAAAAAACATTAAAATTAAAAAAAAATTAGATTTGACAGTTATCGCACTATTTTTGACAGCTATATTTGTATTGACGCATAAGGATATATTTTAATTTAAAATCATAATTTAATCATGGATAAAAAAGAATTGGATAGAATGTTGGATGATAGAGGATTTAAAAAAGTAACACGAAGTTACAAAACCGTATGGCTCTATTTAACACTTGGAAGCGCTGTGTTTGTCGTCGCATTTGTGTATTTTATTTTTTCAGGTATAGTGAACTGGAAATCTCCCAAAACGATATTCTGCTTCCTGTTTTGTGCGCTGACATTCTTGCTGGGTTTATGGAAGGTCTTACACAAATCGCCATACGAGGAATACATATACCTCAAAGGTTGGAAATACAAACTGTTTGTAAAGGTGAACAAATTACTGTTTATTGTGTTGACTGGCTTGGCAGGCGCAATTTGCTCAACAGCAGTAATTACATGTACTATTTATTATTTTGTGGGCAATAAGTCTTTCGGAAACAGGTCAAATATCTTGATAATCTTTCTGATTTGTTTGCTTTTTTGGTTGTTCGACGGTTATCTTGCATACAAAAAGTACAGTTCAATAAAAATTGATATTCAGGAAAAAGAACAGACAGAATTATGAAATATTTAAATTTAATAATTTATGTCCACACAATATTGTTTTAACAATATTTAACAGTGCGATAACAATAAAAGCATTATCTTTGCAACGGATTTTTTACTAAAATTTAGTCATCTTTTATTGTCCGAACTTTGATTGAAATGGTTATTGAAAAATTTACTGTTTTTTCAATTTTGTTGCAGTATTCATTTAATCGTTTCAATCAGGGTTCGGACATTTTTTTGACCGTCAAGCGGCTGTTCGTCAAGCCTTTTCGCGGCTCACTGATAATCACAGATTTTCACATTACCTGCAATCAGCGCATTACAGATTAAGACGTAAAAATTATCTGTGAAAGTCCGTCTAAATCCGTATGTCTTTTGAGACAGCCTGCTGCTAAACAGTTTTTACAACTTCCAATATTCCTTTTGTCAGAGCGCCAAGTTCGTCGGGAGTAATGATGTATGGCGGCATGGTGTATATCAGTTTGCCGAACGGGCGAATCCAGATTCCGTTTTTGACAAACGCCGGCTGGATTTTTTCGAGATTTACATTTTCTTTCATTTCTATTACGCCGATAGCGCCAAGCGTTCTTACGTCTGCAACGGAGTCGATGTTGCGGGCTTCTTCGAGTTCTTTCGAGAGCTGTTTTTCTATTTTGGCGACTTTATCAAGACAGTTGCCGGCAGTCAGCAAATCCAGACTTGCGCAGGCAATAGCGCAGGCAAGCGGATTTCCCATAAAAGTCGGTCCGTGCATGAACACGTATGGCGCGGCAGACGATACCGTAAATGCAACGTCTCTTGTAGCCAGCGTTGCGGCGAGGGTCATGTAGCCTCCAGTCAGCGCCTTGCCAACGCACATTATGTCGGGAATAACGTAGGCTCTGTCGCAGGCAAACATTGTTCCGGTTCGTCCGAAGCCGGTTGCTATTTCATCGGCAATCAGCAATATGCCGTAGCTGTTGCACAACATTCGCAGCCGGCGCAAAAATTTGGGGTGATAGAAACGCATTCCGCCAGCGCCCTGAACAATCGGCTCAACAATAAATGCGGCTATTTCGCTGTGATGTTTTTCAAATATTTTGACGACGCCTGACATGTCGCTCTCGTCCCATTTGCCGTTGACGTCGGTTTTGGGCGCGTCGGCAAAAAACTGTTCTGGAAGAACGCCTTCAAAAATCGAATGCATTCCGGTTACAGGGTCGCAGACGGACATCGCATGCCATGTGTCGCCGTGATAGCCCGAACGGACGGTGGCAAATTTGCGTTTTCCGGTTTTTCCCTTTGCATGGAAATACTGTAACGCCATTTTCATTGCAACTTCTACGGCAACCGAGCCGGAATCGCAAAAAAATACATGTTCGAGCGTATCTGGCGACAGTTCTACAAGTTTTTCTGCAAGATTGATTGCCGGCTCGTGAGTCAGTCCCCCAAACATTACATGACTCATTTTTGTTAACTGCATCGCGGCGGCTTCGTTCAGGCGCGGGTGGCTGTATCCATGAATTGCAGCCCACCACGACGACATTCCGTCGATAACGCGCCTGCCTCCCGCAAGGTTAAGATATACGCCCTCAGCCGATTCGACATAAAAACAGGGAAGCGGCGAAACGGCTGAAGTATATGGATGCCAGATGTGTTCGCGGTCGAAGCGCAAACGGTTTTCGACCGTATCGGCGTGTTCAGACTTCATAGCCCATTTTTCTGAACATTGCAAAATCTTCGTTTACTTTCGACCCTACCGTTGTAAGCATATCGCCTACCAGCGAAGCGCTTACTCCGCATTTGAGCGCCTTGTCCTGAATGTGTCCGATGCTTGCGCGTCCGCCGGCAAAGCGTATTTCGGCTTCGGGATTTATTATGCGGAACATTGCAAACGCTGTAAGAACTTCGTCGTCGGTCAGCGGAGCGGCATTTTCGAGAGGCGTGCCTTTGATGGGCTGCAAAATGTTTACGGGAATGGAGTCTGCTCCGATTTCTTGCAGAAGTATTGCGAGTTCTATTCGCTGTTCGACGCTTTCGCCCATTCCGATTATTCCGCCCGAACAGAGCTGCATGCCGACTTCTTTTGCAGCCTTTGCCGTTGCAATTTTTTCTTCGACAGTGTGCGTACTGCACAGATTTGGGAAAAACGACGGCGCAGTTTCCATATTGCAGTGATAGCGTCGAACTCCCGAATCGTACAGTTTTTGAAGTTCGTCCTTAGTCAGCAGTCCAAGCGACGAACACAGACCTACTCCATGTACTTCGTTATTCAACCTCGAATACATGCCAGAAATTTTCACAAACTCCGATTTTGAAGGACGGCGACCGCTTGTAACCAGTCCAAAACGTGTTACTTTCGACTTTTGGGCAATCAAAGCGTCTTTCAAAACCGCGTCATAATCGACCAGACGGTACACCTTGATGTCGGTTTTGTTTTTTGCCGACTGTGCGCACCATTTGCAGTCTTCGGGGCAGGCGCCCGATTTCGCATTCATTATCATACATGTATCCATGCTTTTTTTGCAGAAATGCAGTCTCAAAGCGTCTGCAAGCCGGTAAAGTTCTTCCTTTTCGACAGAATTTATCAATTCCAGCGCTTCGCCGTATTTAACTCTGTAACCTCCAACTATTTTATTATACATAATTAATTATTTAATATATTATTTTTTATTGACATTATTAATTCAGGTGCATTACCGAAAAAAAAAACGGTACGGGGGGATTAAAACAACCTCCCGTACCGACAAAATGTATCGAATTCGAAAAAGTCCGGATAAACGGTACTTTCAATATTTAAACAGTGAAAATCATTTAAAAGGCAAATCACTTTTCTGATAACAGAACTGTCGTCGCAGCCTTCCAGCTCATGCTGTTCAAAAAGGAGCAGCAAACAGCAAAACAGTATGCCTACTCCGTTAAAAGCGCGGCAAACGTCATGTTTTAACGACGACTGCGCGGCAACGGACACTTTCAGACGGAGAATATGCACCACCGCTTTCAGGCTGCAAAACACAGCCCAAGGTTTGTTAGTCCACCGTTTAAACCATATTTTACGTTCTATCTGTATCCTTTTCTTCACAATTATAATTCATATCACAGTGGAGACCGGCTCCACAAAACAGAGTGCAAAGATATAATAATTTTGTTTAACGCGCGAAAAAAATATAGAGAAATTTTGTCCCGCTCACTCGTTTTTATTCCATAAAATATCCTGAGAATTTTGTTCCCTGCCTTTTTTGCGGGCATAGACAAACAAAAAGTCTGAAAGTCTGTTGAAATATTCCAGCAAAATTTCTGGAATTTGAATATTGTTCTCTGTCAGTGAAACAATATTTCTTTCGGAACGTCGGCAAATGCAGCGCGAAAGATGTATCGAAGCCTCAAGCTGATTGACGCCCGGAATTATAAAGCAGTCGAGAGCCGGAAGAGCGTCGTTAATCCTGTCTATTTCATTTTCAAGAATATTGACGTCCGATTGCGTAACTTCGGGCAGTTTTTTGGCAACAGTCCCTTCTGCCGCCAGAATTGAGCCTGCGTCTAACAGTTTGTTCTGAACGGAAAGTATAAAATCACGGTAATAAACGTCAGGTTCAAGCGTTTTCACAATTCCCAGCGACGAAACAAGCTCGTCAACAGTCCCGTAAGCTTCAACACGGATATGATTTTTCGGCACGCGCTTTCCGCCAATCAGCGAAGTTTCGCCTCTGTCTCCTTTTTTTGTGTATATTTTCATTTTTTCTTCCTCCTGTTCTTCTCCTGCTGTTTGTTAAGACGTTCCAGTTCCCGCTGTTTTTTCATCAACCGTTCGGTAAACGACAGTTTTTTCGGCTTTGCCTGATGTCTGGTTGCTTTTTCGCTCAGTTTTCTGCGCAGTTCGTCTTCGTTTACAAAGTACTTGCGAATTATGGTTGTCTGAATTATGGTTATTATGTTCGACAGAAAATAATAATACGTTAATCCGCTTGAATATGAATTAAAAAACGCGAGCATGAATACCGGCATTATATATGTCATCATGATATTCATCTGTTTCATCTGCGCGTTCAGACCTCCCTGCTGCGACATGTTTATTTTCGATGAAATGATCATTGACGCAGCCATTAAAAGCGTAAAGAGGCTTATGTGCGCTCCATAAAATGGAATGGAAAAAGGCAAATCGAATATGGAATCGTATGCCGACAGGTCGTCAGCCCACAGAAAACTCTTGTGTCTCAATTCAATGGACGATGGAAAGAATCGGAACAGCGCAATCAGTATCGGCAGTTGCAGAAGCATTGGTAAACAGCCGCCAAACATGTTTACGCCGGTTTTTTTATACAGCGCCATAACTTCCTGCTGTTTTTTCAGTGCATCTTTTGAATCGGGATATTTTGCTCCGATTTTATCGACTTCTGGTTTCAGCGCCTTCATTTTTGCCGACGAAAGATACGATTTCCATGTCAACGGAAATATCAATAATTTCACCAGTATGGTCAGTATCAGAATTATCAGTCCAAAACTTGCAATATGTCCGTTCAAAAGATTGAAGACAGGAATAACGACTGCTCGATTTATCAGAGCAAAAATCGAACCTCCCAGAGGTATGATTTTTTCAAACGAATGTCCATACGATTTTAGTGTGCTGAAATGGTTTGGAAGAAAATACAGTTCCATCGGTATATTTTTGTTTTTCTGGATATTAAATTCCAGTTGCATGTCTGCTTCGCATGTTTTCAGCAGTTTTGACGGATTTTCCTTGTAAGAAACAAAACTGAGTTTGTTATTAACAGAACCGCCGGTTACAAAAATTGCCGAAAAGAAATGCTGTTTAAAATTCACCCATTCCAGTTTTGTCTTAACCGTTTCCGTAGCGCTTTCTTTCGACGCCGAAATATCCTCGATAGATTCTTCATTCGGATATTTGTAGGCAATTGTTGTATAATTGTTTTCGTTTACAAATCCTTTTTCCTGCTGAAACAGATTGAGTTTCCAGTTAATGTTCACAGCTGTCGCTCTGCTGTTCAGATGCGATTCCATTGCAACGAAATTGACATTAAATCCGATTTTGTAGCTGTCCTTATGTACCGTGTATAAAAATTCGATATATGATGCAGAATCGGCATACAGTCTGAAAGGAATATTGACGGAATCGGCTGTTACAGACAGTGTCTGATTTTGCATTTCAGGTTCAAAATAAAAGTCCGACGTACTTATATTCTGGGCTTTAAGCGGCAAAATAAATGAAAAGGCATTTTCGTCGCCATAAAACATTTTCAGCGGCGTCCCGTTATTTGCTTTAAAATCGTCATATTTTTGATAGTCTTTAAATTCAATCGACCAGATTCGCGCTCCTCTGTTTGAAAATGTGATTTTAAGTTTTTCGTTTTCAACCGTATAAAAATTTTCGTCGCCATTGAGCGAAGCTGCCATTTTTCCAAGATTTGCAAATGTAACTTCCTTTGCAATAGCCTGTTCAATAGAATCTTTGTCTTTTGTTTGCAGTCTTAATATTTCCCGTTCTTTTTCTATTATTGCAATTGAATCGTTAATTTTTTTACGTTCTGCATTGTAATGTTCCGCGTTGTTGGAACTCCACCACATATAACCTAAAAATATAAGTGCAATTAACAAAAATCCTGTTACTGTGTTTTTATCCATTATTATTTAATTACTTTATTATTCAGTTTCAAAAAGTTTTTATCTGAAATTCTATTTATTGTTTTCACATCATCTATCCACATTCGATTTCAATACCGGTTCTGTCGTAAAATATTGATAATCATCTTGTTTTTGAAAAATCCATAGCCGCTTTCACAAAAGAGACGAACAGCGGGTGAGGATTCAGAACCGTACTTTTGTATTCGGGGTGAAACTGAACGCCCACAAACCAGCGGTGTTTCGGGATTTCAATTATTTCGACAAGATTTGTGTCGGGATTACAGCCGGCAGCGTCCATTCCATTTGCTTTCAAGTTTTCGAGATACCTGTTGTTCAATTCGTAACGGTGTCGATGCCGTTCCGATATTTCGGAAACTCTGTATGCGTCAAACGATTTTGAATTTTTTTTCAGTATGCACGGGTAAACTCCCAGCCGCATTGTTCCGCCTTTATCTGTAACATATTTTTGTCCTTCCATCAAATCGATTACCGGTTCGGCGGTTGTAACGTTTATTTCCGTAGTATTTGCTTCTTTGAGGTTCAAGACATTACGGGCAAATTCGATTACCGAGCATTGCATTCCAAGACAGATTCCGAAAAACGGGACGTCATTTTCTCTTGCATATTTTATTGCCGTAACTTTTCCTTCCACGCCGCGTTCTCCAAATCCCGGGGCAACTAAAATTCCCTGCGCATCGCCAAGCAGATCGCTTACGTTTTCAGAAGTAACCGTCTCGGAATTAAGCATTTTGAGTTTTACTTTTATTCTGTTGGCAACGCCTGCGTGTATAAATGCCTCTGAAATAGACTTGTAAGCGTCGGGCAGCGAGGTGTATTTGCCAATAAGGGCGATGTTTATTTCCGATTCTGGATTTTTAAGTTTGTTGACAAAATCGACCCAATCGTTCATTTTTATTTCCGTGTCGGTCGGGTATCCAAGTTTGCGTAAAACGGTCTTGTCCAAGCCTTCTTTCTGCATCAGCATCGGAACTTCGTATATCGTTGAAACGTCGATAGATTCGATTACCGATTCCTGTTCGACATTGCAGAAACGCGCAACTTTGTTTCGTATATCGTCTCCCAGACTTTTTTCTGTGCGCAAAACCAGAATATCGGGCTGAACGCCTGCTTCAAGAAGCGCTTTTACCGAGTGTTGCGTGGGTTTTGTTTTGAGTTCGCCTGCGGCAGCCAGATACGGAACGAGTGTA
This sequence comes from Prevotellaceae bacterium, assembly GCA_031257315.1. Taxonomy (GTDB): domain Bacteria; phylum Bacteroidota; class Bacteroidia; order Bacteroidales; family UBA932; genus JAIRLF01. The sequence continues at coordinate 4,555 of JAIROW010000134.1, read as the reverse complement.
AGATGTATGACGAGAGAATTTCCCGCTCCAAGTTCGTATCGCAATTGCCGTACCGCTTCGATATAGGGCAGCGATTCGATGTCTCCCGCCGTGCCTCCGATTTCGGTAATCACCATATCGAATTTTTTCTTTGAGCCGAGAAGTTTTATTCTGTACTTGATTTCGTCGGTAATGTGAGGAATGACCTGCACCGTTTTGCCGAGAAAATCGCCCCGTCGCTCGCGATTTATCACCGACTGGTAGATTTTACCTGTCGTAACATTGTTTGCCTGAGTGGTATATGTGTTCAGAAAACGTTCGTAGTGTCCCAAATCCAGATCGGTTTCGGCGCCGTCTTCTGTAACGTAACATTCGCCGTGTTCGTAGGGGGTTAGCGTTCCCGGATCGACATTAAGATACGGGTCAAGTTTCTGAATAGTAACGCTATATCCCCGCGCCTGAAGCAATTTTGCCAAAGAAGCCGAAATAATGCCTTTTCCCAAAGATGAGGTAACGCCTCCGGTAACAAAAATATATTTTGTCTGCTGCATGTTTATTCTGTTTCGCTGTCTATCTGTTTTATCTGATCTTCTATTTGAATAATTTCTTTTTTGGCGTCGTTTATTTTGCTGCGCACGCCGGCAATGAGCGATTCGGCATTTTTGGTGCTTGCAAAAAATCCGACATTGTTTTCGAGCAGAGCGACTTCGCTTTCGAGCTGTGCAATTCGCTGAAACATTTTACTTCTTTCGTTTTTGGGCGGATTTTCTCTTCTTTGCGAATTTTCTCTTCTCGACGAATTTCTCCGTTCATCTGAATTTGCGGCAGATTTTGAGGTATCAATGTTTTTATGTTTTTCCTCAAGCAGAGCCGTAAAACGTTTCTGAATTTTGTTTTTGTTTTTCAGCGGCACAAATCCTATTTTGTTCCAGCGGTTGCGGAACTGTTTTAAAGTTTCGATGCTTGCCTGAGATGCGTCAAACTCTTCGAGTTCTTTAAGCAGAGCTTCCTTTTCTCTGAGATTTTCGGAATATTCGCTTCCTGTATGAAAAAATTCGGCTTTGCGGTTGAAAAACGTGTCGCACGCGGCTCTGAAATTGCGCCATAAGATGTCTGACTGTTTGCGGTTTACAAAACCGGTATTTTTCCACTGTTTTTGGAGTTCAATCAGCATGTCTGTTGCCTCCTTCCAGTTTTCGCTGTTTTTAACTTCTTCGGCTTTTTCGCAGAGTTCTTTTTTGATTCTCAGATTTTCGCTCATTTCCATTTTCAGTTTTTTGAAAAATTCGCGTCTTTTCACAAAGAACTGGTCGCGGGCTTTTTTCAAACGCGCATAAATTTCCGTGTTTTCTTTTCTGGGAACAAAACCGACAGTTTTCCATTCGTCGAGAATGGAAGTCAGCTCGCCAATAGCTTTTTGCCATGAATTTATGCTTTTGCGTTCCGTCGAATTAAGTTTTTCGGCACGCTCGCACAGTTCTGTTTTCAGTTGCAGGTTCAGCACGCGCTCCGCCTTCAACCGGTCAAAATAGGACTGGTGTTTTTTGTTTATTTGCGAAGTAACTTCTTTGAACTGTTCCCAAAGTTTTTCGCGCTCGTCTTTTGGCACCGGACCGATTTCGCGCCATTCGTCGTGATATGTCTGCAAACATGCGAAGGCGTCGGATATTGAATCGAGTTCCAGAAGTTTTCTGGCTTTTTCGACAATCTGTTTTTTTGTTTCCAGATTGCGTTTGAAATCCAGATCGCGGAGTTCCTTGTTGATTTTTACGTAATCGTAAAATTTTTCAACATTGTGATGCCATGTCTCCCAGAGGTCTTTTACATGACTTTGAGGCACCTGTCCAGCTTCTTTCCAGCGATTTTGAATATCGTGAAATTTCCTGAAAGTTTCATTAAAATTCTCTTCCTCGCCGGTCAACTCTTTGAGTTCTTCGATAATTGACAGTTTGCGTCTGTAATTCTCTTCTTTCTGATATTCAACGTTTCTGATATATGCAGTTCTTCTGTCCTTGTATTTTTTCAGACATGCGTTAAATTCATACTCGACAGGATTGACACGGTCAATTTCTTCGCCTTCTTCGATATTGATCTGCTCCTGTTTGCTTCTGTCGGCGCGAACAATTTTATCGAAAGCGTCCTTTATAGCTTCCACATCTTTGCGGATGCGTTCCACCGGAGCGGTTTCGAGCAGACTTTTGAGTTCGTCAAGCAATTCCTCCTGAGAAAGCGGCGAATAGTTTTTTACAACCGAAACCTTGCTTTCTATATCGGTTTCTTCTCCCAGATCCAAATCTTCTTCAAGATAGCCTGACACGTCTGCATTTTCAACATTCGAAGAGTTGTTTTCCTGCGAAATATTCTCTTCATTCTCAAACACTTTTTCTACTTTATTTGTTTCCATAATCAAACGATTTTGGTAGTTATCCCTATACTGTCATAAACCTACAATCGACAAGTGCAAATATAAGGCTTTTTTTACAGATTGTACGAATTTTTACATTATTTCATGTACATTATTTGATTGTGCCGTGATATACAGACATTTACAATCGTATAAAAAATGTAAAAAGGTTTCCTTTTTTAGAAAACCTTTTCAGTTTTATGTGAAAATGACAGAAAAAATGTATTTTATCTGTGTACTTTTTTTCAGCATTTATTTCTGACCGCAGCAGCACGCTCCTGCATTTACGCCATTCATGTGGATAATAAGTTCGAGAACTTTGTTTGAATATCCCCATTCGTTGTCATACCACGAAACGATTTTCACAAACGTGTCAGTCAGGGCGATACCTGCTTTTGCGTCAAAAATCGAAGTACGCGCGTCGCCGACAAAGTCCGAAGACACCACATCGTCTTCCGTATATCCCAAAATACCTTTAAGTTCGTTTTCGGAAGCCGATTTCATTGCAGCCTTTATTTCTTCGTATTTTGCAGGTTTTTCAAGGTTAACGGTAAGGTCAACCACCGAAACGTCAAGCGTTGGAACGCGCAACGACATGCCGGTAAGTCTGCCGTTCAGTTCGGGAATTACTTTTCCGACAGCTTTTGCAGCGCCTGTTGACGACGGTATAATATTGCCAGCAGCTGCGCGACCGCCTCTCCAGTCCTTTACCGAAGGTCCGTCAACGGTTTTTTGCGTGGCGGTTGTTGCATGTACGGTTGTCATCAGTCCGTCGAGAATTCCAAACTTGTCGTTCAGAACTTTTGCAATCAGCGCAAGACAGTTTGTAGTACACGAAGCGTTGGATACAAATTGAGTTCCTTTTACATACGTATTGTGGTTTACGCCGCACACAAACATGGGGGTATCGTCTTTCGACGGAGCCGACATTACAACGTATTTTGCGCCTGCGTCGATGTGTCCCTGCGCTTTGTCTTTCGAGAGGAACAGCCCTGTCGATTCCACTACATATTCTGCGCCGACGTCGCCCCATTTCAAATCTGCGGGATTTTTTTCGGCAGTTACGCGGATAACGTTGCCATTTACAACCAAATTACCGTCTTTTACTTCGACTGTTCCTGCAAACTGACCGTGTACAGTATCGTATTTCAACATGTATGCCATGTATTCAACATCGATCAGGTCGTTGATTGCGACAACCTGAATATCGCTTCTTTTCTGGGCAGCCCGAAAAACCAGCCGTCCGATACGGCCAAAGCCGTTGATTCCAATTTTTACTTTACTCATTGTAATTTTAAATTCTAAATTATATCAATTATATATTCCAAATTGCGCCGCAAAGGTACATATTTCTGTCGAGATTTTAAAATTGGTTTTCAGATTTTACGCACAGGTTTCAAGTTTTCATGGTTTTTCACGATATGTTGACTGCGCCTGTAAATATGTAAACGGGCGCGATACCGTATGTAAAACGGACGCAATTGCGCCCGTTCACATACGCGGTTTTGTGTGCCTATATGGATATTGAAAAATTACTGTTCTTTGTTATTGTTTTGAGCGATCTTTCTGAAAGATTTTCAAGCACAAAGGTTTTTAACGCGCTTTGAAGAGTGCATATCTTTTTTCGCATGTCAACTTCGTGAAGAAAACCCGTGTTAATCAAATAATGTCGTCCGGCTCGCACAAACAGAGGTTTGGGCAACAGCTGTTCGAGTTCGCACAGCGAATGGGATACGACTGTAAGATTTCCACCGGTATCTATCAATTTCGATTTTCGAAGACTGGCAATAAAATAAACTATTTTATCCAGTTCCAAAAAAACAACGCGATTTCCGTCTCTGATTTTTATCCTTTCTGTTTGAGACAGATTTTCGGTATTTTTACTCTTGGTTACTTTTTTTTCGTTTAACACAGAATTTGTCATATTTATTCGTTTTTTATTGTTCAACAGTAACAGTCTATATTTCAGGTAATGACAGCCCGACAGCCGGACGTGTACAACGTTTGCAGAACAGATATGTCTGTTCCGCAATTATGTAATTGATGTTTAATTTTCGGATATCAGCTCTAATACCGAGCTGGAAACCTGCCGGTTTTAATTTCTCGCTCTCTCTCTCTCTCTCTCTCTCGCTCTCGCTCTCGGTCTCTGTGTCTCGGTCTCGCTGTCGCTCG
>JAIROW010000088.1 GCA_031257315.1 Prevotellaceae bacterium | reverse complement strand
TGTTTTTTTTTTTTTTTTTGTGTTTTTTTTTTTGTGTTTTTGTTTTTTTTTTTACTAGTTCGAGATTGTGACCTAGAGAGAGAGAGAGAGAGAGAGAGAGAGAGAGAGAGAGAGAGAGAGAGAGAGAGAGTTATAAATATATCACATATAGAAATAGAAAGTTACTGCACGGTTTTGCTGCTGTGCTGGCTATCTTTCATCTTATCTGTAAATTTCAAAATAAAACTGTTGATAATTGTGTAGATCGCCTCAGGTTGTTCGCAGCTTGGGGCGTTCTTTTGCTAAACCGATTGAAGGAAATTGAATATAATGAATTTAAAAAAATAATAATAATTAATACCATAAAAATAAGAGATTATGAATACGTCATGAATTATAAATTATGAATTAATCGGGTTGAGCGGAATAACACTATTAATGGAAGAAGTTGCCGCAATATTCCCAAAGAACCTCGCAGAGGTTTAATTAATCCGTATTTTGCGGAATAGAAATGGGAGATTTAATTAACGATTTACACATTCTCCCAGTAATTTTAGTAAAATTAATTTTTTTTATTCTTGAACATGAAATGAAAATGTTTTTTAATTTATTCAGTTTGAATTGCAGGCGCAGCGTCTGTATATTACTTGTATTCTGCGGTTTTGGAGTTGTTATTGCCAACGCTCAGAACTTGACCATAACGGGGAAAGTGCTGGACGTGCAGTATAATGCAATATCCGGAGTAACCGTAACTATAAAAGGAGCAACCAAAGGAACAATGACCAACGAAAAAGGCGAATACAGCCTGTCGAATGTTCCTGCTGGAAGTACGCTTGATTACAGCCTTATCGGATATGTTTCTCAGGAAGTGAAAATTAAGGATAAGAACGAAATCAACGTAATCATGGAAGAAGCAGTTGAAATGCTTGAAGATGTTACCATTGTTACATTCGGTAAACAGAAAACTTCGAGCGTCGTGTCTTCTATTACTTCGGTAAAGGTTTCCGATTTGAGGATTCCCGCGTCGAATCTTACCAATGCTCTGGCGGGCAGAGTTGCGGGGCTGATTTCATATCAGACCAGCGGAGAACCCGGAGCCGACAACGCGCAGTTCTTTGTGCGCGGTATAAATACATTCGGGCAAAATACAAGTCCGCTGATTCTGATCGACGGATTTGAATCTACCGCCGACGAACTTGCCCGTCTGCGTCCCGACGATATCGAAAGTTTTTCGCTCATGAAAGACGCTGCCGGAACTGTGATGTACGGAGCCAGAAGCGCCAACGGTATTCTTTCCATTACCACAAAGTCTGGCAGAGAAGGTTCTGTTAAAATAAACGCGAGGTTTGACGTAAACGTTTCGACGCCCACGCGCTCAATCGAGTTTCTGGACGGAGTGGAGTATATGAGACTGTACAACGAAGCCGGACTCACCAGAAACCCCACGCTGGGAACATTTTACGACGAACAGAAAATTCAGGCTACAGCCAAAGGCGAAAACCCGATGGTATATCCTAATGTAAACTGGTACGACAATCTGTTCAACAAGGCTACCGTTAACGAAAAAGCCCATGTTGACGTATCGGGCGGAGGACAGGTTGCCAATTATTTTGTCTCCGGCGGTTTTGAGCATGAAACAGGTCTGCTCAAAGTCGAAAGCAGGAACAATTTTAACAGCAATATTGATATTACCAGAGTCAATCTGCGTTCAAACGTTGTTTTCAAGCTCTCGTCGTCCACAACTCTTGACACCAGAATTTCGGGACGCTTTGAGCGCTATACGGGACCATACACTTCCACAAACGATTTGTACAAGACTATTATGTGGTCAAATCCTGTCGATTTCCCCGCCGTTTTTGAACCCGACGAAGCAAACAGATACGCCGAATATACGCTTTTCGGAAGTACCATGCTTAACGGGGGAATGAAAGTAAACCCGTACGCAGAGATGGTGCGCGGCTATCAGGACAGAAACGAAAGCAATATCAATCTGATGGCTACCCTTACGCAAAAGCTGGATTTTATAACGGAAAGTTTAACTTTACAGTTAAAGGCTTCGATAAACTCGTGGAGCAAATATTCGAGCAGCAGATGGTACAGTCCGAAATATTTCTCGCTCGAATCTTACGACCAGGTTACCGGAGAGTACAAACTGTTTGCGCTCAATCCCTCTGCCGGAAATCCGACTCTCAGCGATGTTTTTCCAACCCGCGACGCCGACGGTAAATATCACTACGAAGCTGTTCTGAACTGGGGACGCAAATTCGGACTGCACGACGTAGCCGGAACTCTCGTGGGGCTGGCTACGGAAAACCTGCTTACCGGAGGTAACAGCCTGTCGATATATGAAACGCTTCCGGAAAAGAATCTTGGACTGTCGGGACGACTTTCTTACAATTTCGACGAACGTTATTTTGCCGAATTTATATTTGGATACAACGGTTCCGAAAAATTTACCGGCGACAAACGGTACGGTTTTTTCCCTGCGGCTGCGGCAGGCTGGATGATTTCAAACGAAAAATTCTTTGAACCCCTGAAAAATGCTGTAAGTACCCTGAAACTGAAAGCCAGCGTCGGTAAAGGCGGTAACGACGCCATTTCGGGCAGAAGCGGCAGGTTCTTTTTCCTTTCCGATATTGAGCTTGGAGGCGGCAGTTATCGCTGGGGCGGAGACTATCTGAATTCCTATTCCGGATATAATATTCGCCGCTATGCCAATCCCAATATTACATGGGAAGAATCGCTTAAATACAATTACGGATTTGAACTCGGACTTTTCAAGGATGCGGCAGTTTTTCAGATTGAATATTTTCAGGAAAATCGAAGCAAAATTTATCTCGAACGCGAAAACCTGCCGAGAACAGCCGGTATCGAAGCTCCGATTAGCGGAAACGTGGGAAAAGTGGAATCTCACGGTATCGACGCTTCTATTGAGGCATCACACTCGTTCAACAAGGATTTCTGGGTGCAGGGCAGAGCCAATTTCACGTATGCAACCAACAAGTATGTGGAATTGGACGAAAAGGATTATCCCGACAAATACCTTAAAAAGAAGGGGTACAACATCAATCAGCAGTGGGGACTGATTGCCGAGCGGCTATTTGTTGACGAAGCCGAAATAAGAAATTCGCCCGAACAGACTTTTGGCGAATATATGGCGGGCGACATCAAGTATAGGGACGTTAACGGCGACGGAACAATAAACGACAACGACCGCGTTGCCATGGGTTTCCCCACGGTTCCCGAAATTCAGTACGGATTTGGTTTGTCAACGGGATTTAAGAATTTCGATTTTTCGTTTTTCTTTCAGGGAAACGCAAGGGTTTCAATGTTCATTAATTCAGGCGTTGACAGCGATACGGAATCGGGCATAGCTCCGTTTGTAAACCAGCGCAACGCTTTGCCGATTGTGGCAAGGGATTACTGGAGCGAAATCAATCCGAATGTTCATGCCTTCTGGCCCCGTCTGTCAACGACTCCAATTGATAACAATACGCGGCAGTCGTCGTGGTGGCTGCGCGACATATCGTTTCTGCGGCTGAAAAGTATGGAAATCGGCTACAACATGCCGTTCTCTAAAAAAATAGGACTGGAGAACTGCCGTCTCTACTTTTCGGGCGAAAACCTGCTTGTATTCAGCGCCTTCAAACTCTGGGACCCCGAAATGGGTCGCAAGGGACTGGGCTATCCGCCGAACAAGAGATTTAATATCGGTCTTCAACTGTCGTTCTAATTAAGTTATGTTAAATTTTAAATTTACAAGGACATGAAATTAAAAGGAAAATTAATATCGGCTGCATTTGCAGTAATCGTTGTCTCAACGGCGTCGTGCGACAGCTATCTCGACGTTGTTCCAGACAATACGATGAAACTCGAAAATATTTTCGCAACAAAAGAAGAGGCATACAATGCGCTGGCGAAAATATACTCTTATCTTCCCAACGAAAAGTACGCCAATGAAACTTCATATTTGCTGGGAGACGAGTATATCGGGCGAATAGACGCCAGTTACGCCAATAATACCGGCGTGATGAGAGGCATAAGAATAATGAGAGGCTTGCAGAATGTTAACGACCCGATTATGGGTTACTGGTCTGGCACCAACGGCGGCAAGCGTCTGTACGAAGGCATCAGACAGTGCAACGTCTTTTTACAGTATATCGGAATGACGAACTACATGACCGAAGACGATAAAAAGGAATGGCGCGCCATGGCAAAATTTCTCAAAGCCTACTATCATTTTCTGCTTCTGCAACGATATGGTCCCATTGTTATTGCCGATGAAATTATTCCCCCCGACGCTACGCGGGAACAGCTGTTTCAGCGCCGGCAAAAGGTGGACACCTGTTTCAACTATATTCTGAGGCTGATTGACGAGGCTGCGCCAAGCCTGAAACCGATGATACAGACTACAAGCGATTTCGGCATGATAGACCAGCTGGCTGCAAAAGCCATAAAGGCGCGGATACTGTTTTTCAGGGCAAGCCAGTTTTTTAGCGGAAATATGGAGTATTTTGGCGATTTTTACGACCACGACGGCAATCCGTTTTTCCCGATGGACGACGACGCTGCGACAAAGCGTAAACAGAAGGAAGCCATTGACGCGCTCGACGAAGCCATAACTCTCTGCGAACAGAACGGGAAAGGCTTGTACAGATACGAAAAAACAGCTCCATATCTGTACGACGCGGAAGACTTTGCGGCTAATCCCGACCTGAAAACCTATTACGATTTAAGGCAGGTGATTACCGACCCGTGGAACAAAGAACTGGTCTGGGGCAACTCAAACGTGAACCTGTACGGTGACGGCGAAATAGGCGACGCCTGCAATATCCGGCTGCCGAAAGATTTCCCGGGCGAAACCGACCAGAATGCCTTTTCGTGGCAATGGATGGGCGCTACATATAAAATGCTGGAACGCTACTATACCAAAAACGGGCTGCCGATAAACGTTGACAGAACTTTTGACTACAACAGTATTCACAGTCTGACAAAAACTCCGAATCCCAATCGGGATTCCAGCGACCCGATGAAAGAAGAAGATTCGGTTAAATATCAGAAAATACGCGGTATTATGCAGCCAAACATCGATGTTATAAACCTGTATCTGAACAGAGAAATGCGCTTTTATGCAAATCTGGGAATTACGGGAGGTTACTGGCGTGCCCACACATACCGGATTCCTGTTGATTTCTATCAGGCTGGCAAGGGAGGCTACAATCCGAGCGGCTCGGGCGGTCAAACGGATTATCTCTGTTCCGGTATCGGAATACAGAAATTTGTTCACCCAGAATCGCGCTCAAACAACTGGCAAAGGGTGCAGCGTTTCCCGTATCCCATTGTGCGAATGGCTGATTTGTACCTTATGAGAGCCGAAATGCTGAACGAGTACGATGACAGTCAGGAACAGAGAGACAGGGCTTATATCGACCTGAACAAAATACGCGAAAGAGCCGGAATACCGACAGTTGAGCAATCGTGGGGAAACTCTGAGCTGGTAAGCGGAACATACCTTAATTACCATCGAACTCAGCGGGGGCTTCGCGAAATTATTCTCAGAGAACGCAGCATAGAACTTGCTTTTGAAGGGCATCGCTTCTGGGACGCACTGAGATACAAAAAAGCTCCGCAGGAATTTTCGTCTGCCGTACAGGGCTGGAATCATCTCGGTTCAGGTCCGGCGACTTTCTTTGTGCTTGGCGTTAAACAGTCGCGGCGATTTACCGTGCGAGACTGTCTGTGTCCAATAGACCTCAACGAACTGAACACTAATGGCTCGCTTATTCAAAATCCGGGCTGGTAATTGATTAATTGATAATTGACAATTGATAATTGACAATGAGAGGAGACAGGAATATGATAATGGAAAGCGTCAGTTTAGCTGAAAGCAAAAAAAAGACGGAAGGATTGTTGAAAAGCTCGCCTGCTTTTTTGAAAAGCTCGCCTGCTTTTTTGAAAAGCTCGCCTGCTTTTTGATAAAAGCTCGCCTGTGTTTTTGAAAAGCTCGCCTGCTTTTTGATAAAAGCTCGCCTGCTTTTTGATAAAAGCTCGCCTGTGTTTTTAAAAAAGCTCGCCTGCTTTTTTGAAAAGCTCGCCTGCTTTTTTGAAATTGTAGAGACGCGATTTATCACGTCTCTACAATTATCAATTGTCAATTATCAATTGTCAATTGTTTTTTTCACCACAAAGTCGTTCATCAGTCCGTAGTCTAATTGCTGATAGTCGTTGCCGGAAGGATATGTTTTGACGTTGCGGAAATGCCATGGACTTGTCAAACCCTGAGAAGGATTGTTATGGAACGGTCCTAACAGATTTTTGTTGCTGCCAATGACTGTTAATGCTATCGTGTTTTCGCCTTTTTTCAGCAAATCGGTTATTTCGACGCTGTACGGCTCGAACGCTATAATACCGGCTTCTTTGCCGTTGACGGATACGGTGGCGACTGTGCCTTTCCATTCGTCGGCTTGCACGGTGTAGCGGGCTGACAGGTCGGCTACGTCGAAGCGTTTCTCGTAAACTACTGCGCCGGAATAGAACGACCAGCCTTGCGATTTCCAGCTGCCAACGGCGAACGTGTCTGACGGCGAGGCAAGTTTCCAGCCTTTGACGGCAGGCAATACGCAGAAGTTGCCGCGTATATAGACGGGTTCTATTTCGGCAAGTATTTTCATTGGCGACAGTTTCAGCGCGAGTATGTTTTCGCCCTGTTTCAGATATTTGCCGATTGAGAACGCGCCCGTTTCGCGGTCTAACCACCATTCGCCGGCTTTGGGCGCAACGACGTTGCCGTTAATGCTTACTTCGTACAGATGCGGACGCTCTACTACGGCTTCTATGCCCGACATGTCGAAGGATTCGCCGACCGTAAATTTGTAGGAGACGGTAAAGCCGCCTGTCTTGAACGTGTCGCGTCTGACGGTGTTATCTTTATACTGAACCGACGTGTTCCATGGGTTACCGTCGTTGAACCCGTGATGCTTATAAACTTTGTCGGCAGCGTTGTAAACATGCAAATCTGTATCTGTCGTTCCGCTGCCAGATGCGTTAGGCAGCGTCAGGTCGCAGAAGTCTATCGTCAACACGTTGTTTGTTTCGGGACGGGCGACAGCGGGCGACGACGGCGCGTCTTCCCACTGGGCTACTTGATGCGGCAGACTGTATCCGCTCTGCTTTTTGTTGCAGATATACAGCAGCAGGCTGCCTGTCGGTGGAAGGTCGTATTCTACAAATATTTCATCGTCCGATGGCGACAGATTTAATTCCTTTTTAAGAAACAATTTGCTGTCCGTCGATTCGTTGTAATCTTTGATTTCGCCTGTCAGGGTGTTTAATTCCAGCGCGTCGCGTCCTTTCACACGTATTGTTCCCGTTTCGCTGTCGGTCAGGCTCGAATTTGCCAGAAACAGTATTTGTCCGTCTTTCATTATGCGCCTGTGGTGATAGAGGTTTGAGCTTGTATTGTCGCGCAGAAACATGATTCCGTCGGACTTCAATATGCCGGTATGATGCGGCTGGTCGGCAATGGTGATGTTCTGCACAAAGTCGGGATTGGCAAAAAATGCGCTGACCTCTTCATTGGGCGCTCCGTCTAAATATGAAATCGAATGTGGCGAACATGACAGAATGACGCCGCCGTTTGCGGCAAACTGTTTCAGCAGCGCAAAGGTTGGCGCGTCAAGGTTTTCCATCATCGGAGGCAGCAATACTCTCGAATAGGCGCGTTGTCCGACAATAAATTTCTTTCCCTTTACGCTTCCATTGTCTTTAATAATATTTTCAGAACCGAGATCGTATTCCACCTGCGCCTTTTCGAGACCGGTAATAAAAGTCTGAAACGTATTGCCTATTGTCATATAACTCCTGTCGCTGTAACCGTAGGCATAATAAAGCCAGATGGTAGTTGTCGGTTCTATTATAAGAATATCATTCAGCTGTTTACCGGCAGAAAGCGCCATTGACAGACGGGCATAGTGCAGATTTAGGTATTGATAATAATCCCACCATGGGGAATGATACGAAAACGTTGGCGGGTAATCGTACTTTCTTGCGCCGGAAATTGTAGCATGAGCCAAATGCTGGTTCATAAAGTTAACGCCGAGCGCGTATTCCCAGTCGCCGAGTCGTTTGAAGTCGCGGAATGTCTCTTCCCAGCCGCCTCCGCCGTAGGTTTCGCTCAATGTCCGCTGTCTGCCCATCTGATTGGCAACGCTGGCAAGTTCCTTTACCGAACGCACATTACCGAACTGCGCCTGCGGTGAAACGTCGTTGAACTGATTGAATAGCATGTCGATTGCCGGTTGCTGATGCCATGCGTACATTGCCATATTATCAGGACCTTCAACCATGTCAGGCCAGCCATGTTCCCAATAATGTCCCGTGAATTGCAGATTATTCTTTTCGCAGTATTCGTAGCACGGTTTCGCCCAGCGGTCGATAAAGAGTTGTAACAGCGTTTGCATATAATTGTGGCGCACGCGCTTCCAGTCGCCCGTTTCCTCGAACAGCGACGGCAGATTATCTTTCAAACTGTATCCATATATCTTCTCAAAAACGTCGAACAAATCGGGCGTCCAGCGAATACCTCCGGGCGGACTTGTGTTCGGTTCGTCGGTAAACCAGCCCGGAACGGTTTTGCCAAATTCGTCGCCAACGGCTCGTTTATAACCGTCCATCGTTATTTCGATAAACTTTTCAGTAACGCCTTTGTAAAGCAAATCGACGTATGAAAAGCCTCCGTACCATGGCGACCGTCCGTCGTAACCTTTTTTAACAAGATAATAAATTCCGGTTTTACCGACTTCGCTTTTCATGTCTGCGGTGATGTCGCGAAATGTATCGCCTGTATCCGTTTCTTTTTTGAAGCACAGAAAAACGTCCGACGGCACGCTGTCGGGAAATGTTTCGTACTTTTTCGGTATCAGGCTTTTGCCCTGATTGTAGCTTTCGGGCATTTGCGCCGGCACATGTCCTCCGGCAAAACCGCTCGGATATGAATTTTCATCGTATATCCAGACGTACAAGCCGAGCTTTTTACCAGCCTCGACCGTATAACGCCAGAGACGAAACCATTCGTCCGAGAGATATTCCGTAATCAGTCCCGGACGCGGGTGAACAAAGACTCCTCCGAAGCCCTTGTTTTTAAAATCGTTCAGCGCCTCGTCAATCAGTTCTTGCGAAATGGTTGTATTCCACACCCACAAAGGCGCGGTTCCGTATTCGGCAGGTGGCTCGGCAAAGCGGTCGGCGAGCGATTTGAAATCGGAAATAGATTCCGTATCAGACGTTTGCGTCTGTCTCTGACAGGCAAACAAACCGGCAATTATCAATAAACCGGTAATTTTAAAATAACGCTTCATATCTCTATGTCAAATTTTATATTTATATATTAATATTTCTACTACTTAGCGGTTATGTGTCCAAACCGAACTGTCTTTATATAATCAACCGCAAAAGTAATCAAAAAATTAACAGGTTGTGAAAAAAAATGAAAAAATGGTAATAAATTTATGGCGATGCCCTGCGCTATTGACTTCGGACTTTCAGTCCCAGAGGAACAGTCTCCTGTAAAAACATTGGATTTCAGCCAATTGTTGCGATGGCAAATACTCAAAAACTCTATTAATGCGAATCAGCGGCTTAACAAGGGGTTGCAATCCCTTGCTTGTATGCGGTTATGAAAAATTAAGCCCATTCGGGCAAAAAGGCAGGGTGTTCAGAACACCGGCTTGAAAAGCCGAACCTTCATAACCGCAGGCGAGCGTAGCGTTGCCTGCGGTTTTTGCCCCTGCCAGAACACCGGCTTGAAAAGCCGAACTTTCATAACCGCAGGC
>JAIROW010000071.1 GCA_031257315.1 Prevotellaceae bacterium | reverse complement strand
GACGTTTTTGATAAAACCAGTGTTGTATAAATTCATTTCAGCATACATTTCCATCGCGGACAATACAGCAAAAATTCGGGCGCAAAGTTAATCCCTTTTTTTGATTCTGCAAAAAAAATGTTTGAATATTTCCACATTTATACTTATATATTTGATTTTTCCGAAATATTAAGGACAGTTTTCTCCATAAAATTCTATAATTCGTTTTAAAATCGCAGTTCAAAATTGAGTTATAACAGAAACAGCAAGCCGGTATTTTTTATTTTTACAGCCCGAATTATTCTGTTTATTTTCTGACTGTCAATTTTTTATGCGTGAATGTTTTTTGGGGCTACGTCAATAATTAAACATTTATTAATGATTTTTATTACCTTTGCAAATTAATTTATCGGTATTTGTTTTTAGGAATTTTAATTAAAAATATGGAAATGAACAGATGTTTTTTGCTTTTAACAGCGCTTGTATCGACTGTTTTTCGGCTTGACGCCCAGAGGCTTTATTCGTATCCAGTAAACGACGAATCAGTCAGAGAAGCTGTTGATTTATATTCAAAGGAAATGTACCGATCGGCTCTGGCAAAGCTGGATTTTGCAGATGCCGGTGAAAATCAGCTGCTCGAAGAGGAGGTGAAATTTGTCGAAGCAATGAGCGCTTTGTACAACGAACAGAACAATGCGGAAATCCTGCTGTCGGAACTGACAAATTCTACTCCGAAAAACATTCATAACGCAGAAGCAATATTCGGTTACGGACGCTATCTGTACAGCAAAGGCAACTATGCCGAAGCTGTCGATGCCTTTAAGCAAATCGACCAGTCGGGAATTTCGGAAAACAGTAACACCGAACTGAATTTCAAGCTGGGATACAGCTATTTAAAGACAGGAAAAACCAGCGAAGCCGCTACATGTTTCCGTCAGATAAAAGACCGTAAAAACAGCTATGCCGACGCCGCTTTGTATTATTATTCGCATATAGAATATGAAAAGGGCAATTATGTTACAGCCAGACAGGGTTTTGACCAGCTGAAATCGAATCCCAACTATTCGGCGGTTGTTCCGTATTATACGCTGCAAATTGCATTTATACAGAAAGATTATGACAGGGTTATTTCCGAAGGCGAAAGTTTTATTTCGAGTTCGTCCGAAAGCCGTCATAACGAAATTGTACGTCTGATTTCCGAAGCATATCTAAAAAAGGGAAATATAAATAAAGCGGGAGAATATCTCGAAAAATATGAAAAAAATTCGGCGCAGATGACGCGAGAAGACATAATGCTCAAGGCATACATAGCATACAGGGGAAAAAATTACGCTGAAGCTGCGCGGTCTTTTTCCGAAGCTGCCGGAAACGCAAGAGATTCGCTTGCACAACTGTCAAGCTATTATCTGGGCG
Source organism: Prevotellaceae bacterium (assembly GCA_031257315.1). GTDB lineage: Bacteria > Bacteroidota > Bacteroidia > Bacteroidales > UBA932 > JAIRLF01. The sequence goes on along the minus strand of JAIROW010000071.1, from coordinate 12,059 downwards.
ACTGTTATTTGCAGGTCAAATCGAAAAACGACGCTCTGAACGCATTTTTGCGGGCTTCGCAGCTTGATTTCAACCCTGCGGTCAAAGAAGACGCTTTTTACAACTATGCAAAACTGGCGCTGGAAGTTAAAAACAGCGACGTTCCAATGACAGGCTATCTCGAAAAATATCCGGAAGCGATAAATAATGCAGAACTGGCAATTTACAGAGCAGAATCGCTTGCAAACAAAGGAAAATATACCGAAGCGCTGAAAATTCTTCAGGCAGTTTCAAATCCAACCGTTTCGGAAAAAGCCGCGATGCAGCGTATAGCGTTTGCCGTTGGAACAGAAATGTTTAACCGTAAAGATTATAACGGCGCAGTAAAAATGTTCGATTTTTCGCTGAACAATTCGGGCTACAACAATTCAATATCGGCTCTGGCTGGCTACTGGAAAGCAAATGCCGCATACATGTCAGGTAATTACAGCTCGGCAAGGATACTGTTCCAGAATTTTGTAAACAGCGCCGGCTCGTTCAATTTACAGGAATACAACATTGCGCACTACAACATCGGATACTGTTATTTTAAGGAACAGAACTACGATATGGCGCTGCAATGGTTCAGAAAATATATCAGCTTTGAAACAAATTCCCGAAAAACAGTATATTTAGGCGACTGCTACAATCGAATAGGCGACTGTTACTTTAAAAAGCGAAACTATCAGCTTGCCGTCGATAATTACAATACAGCCGAAGCTCTGGCGCTTTCAAATCCAGACTATGCAGCTCTGCAAAAAGGGATTTCGACCGGTTTTCTCTTAGGCACCGATGCCAAAATCAACGCATTGAAACATATCCCGCACATGTATCCCAACTCGAAAGTTATTCCGCTTGCCTACTACGAACTCGGCAGAACGTATCAGCAGCAAATGAAATACGACGACGCCATAGCTTCGTTCAAAGCCGTAACTTCAAACTATCCGAACTCGCCGGTTTATGGAAAATCGCTGAACGCGCTGGGACTCATCGAATTTAACAGAGGCAACAGCGACAAAGCGCTGTCATACTATCAGCAGGTTGTAGGAAAAATGCCAAACTCTACCGACGCGCAGGACGCTCTCGCCGGAATTAAAGATATTTATATAGACCAAAACAGAGTAGATGAATATTTTTCATATTCAACCAGAATAGGCAAAGGCATAAACAGCCCCAGAGAAAAAGATTCGCTGACATTTACCGTCGCCGAAAAACTGTATCAAAGCGGCGACTGCGACAAAGCTCTGCCGGCGCTGATAAAATATGTTAACGAATACCCAGGCGGTTATTCGTCAACGGCTGCAAATTTCTATATTGCAGACTGTTATATAAAAACAGGGAATAACAGCGAAGCCGTCAAAGGGTTTTCATTTGTCATAACTCAGGCTGACAATGAATTTATTGAAGCCGCATGGTCTGGTTTTGCAAGGGCTAATTATAATTTAAAAAACTATAACGACGCCGCAATTGCATTTGCCCAGCTGAAATCAATTACTCAGGTACTGTCGGTAAAACAGGACGCGGAAATTGGCTGTATGCGTTCATATATGGCTCTGGGCGACAGTAAAAAAGCAGCCGAAGCAGCCGAAGCAGTCGTCGGATATGCAGGAACGCCGGAAGAAGTTAAACGCGAAGCAAATCTTGTAATCGGACGCGAATATCAGCAAAGCGGCAGACATGAAGAAGCAATAAAAATATTCGTAAATTTAGCAAAAAATCTTCAGCAACCCGTTGACGCAGAAGCAAAATACCGGCTTATAGCTTCGTATTTCGCCACAGGCAAAGAAAAAAACGCCGAAGACGAAATACTGTCGTTCTCCGACAGCCAGTCGCGTCAACAGTACTGGGTGGCGAAATCGTTCATAGTTTTGGGCGACATTTACGTTAACCGAAAAGATAAAACACAGGCAGAAGCCACATTCAAATCGGTAATAGACAATTATCCCAACAAAAACGACGGGATTATTGACGAAGCCGAACAACATTTGGACAAATTGTAAAATGATTTTATAATGGACAGTTTATTTCGTTTTATTGTCAGGTATCATTTATTTCTGACATTTATTTTGATGGAAACCGGAGCTTTATGCCTGATTGTGAAATCATCGACATTCAAAGAAACGGTTGTGGCAGAAAAGGTCGAATCGTTAAAAGGAAACGTATATTCTGCCATGACCGGCATACAGAATTATCTGTATCTGAAAAAATACAACTCCATGCTGATTGAAAACAACATGGAACTGATTTCCGAAAACATATCTTTGCACTGTCTTATCGACCGCCGCGACAATGACAGTCTCGACAGTTCAACTCACAGATATGAATATATTCCCGCACGCATTGTAGAAAATACGTTGAACAGAAAACACAACAGACTGATGCTGGACGCAGGGAAAAAACAGGGCGCAGACAAGGATATGGGCGTTATTTCTGCCGACGGAGTCGTGGGCATAATTGACAGGGCGGGCGATAATTTCTGTACGGTAGTTTCGTTGCTGAACCCCGACAAGGAAATAAGCGCCAAACTCAAACGGTCGGGAATGTACGGTCCGCTGGTCTGGGACGGACAAAGCATAAACTACACCGAACTGGTTGATATTCCTCCACACGCCGACGTGGTAACAGGCGATTCGATTGTAACAAGCGGACATTCGCTGACGTTTCCAGAAGGTATCTTTATCGGAACAGTCGATACTTTCCACATTGACAAAGGTACGTCAATTAAAATCAGAGTGAAATTAAATAATAATTTCAAATCGCTGCACAGCGTTTATATAATAAAAGATTTCCTCAAACCGGAATTTGATTCTATAAAAACAACATATTTTGACAACAGAAAGAAAACGTAAAAATCACAGTAAAATCATGAAAAGTTTTTTTAAAATGCTGCTTGCCTTCATATTAGGCATTATTATTATGACGACGGTTTTTATCGTCATCATCGTGTCGGCTCTGCAACAAACGTCCGAACCGATTCCAGAAAATTCAATTCTGAAAATATCGTTTAACAAACCGCTTGAAGACCGTTCGGGAATACCGTCGATTAATATTACGGGGCTGAAAGTGGAGAACAATATGGGACTGAACAGTTTGCTTTTTGCCATAGAACGGGCGAAATTTGACCCGCGAATCAAAGGAGTTTATCTCGAACTGTCGAATATTTCGGCAGGCATGGCTTCTGTCGAAGAGATACGCAACGCCCTGTCCGATTTCAGAAAAGAATCGGGAAAATATGTTCTGGCTTATGCTGAAACGTACTCTCAAAAAGCATATTTTCTGGCTACAATCGCAGACAAAATTTACCTGAATCCGTTTGGCAACGTGATGTTTACGGGAATGTCGTCAGAAATTGTCTTCTACAAGGGGCTGCTCGAAAAACTCGGCGTGGAAGTACAGATTGTCAGGCACGGGAAATTCAAATCTGCCGTCGAACCGTTTATGCTCGACAAAATCAGCGACGAAAACCGCGAACAAATAACGGAATATATGGGTTCGATATGGAATTATGTATTGCAGACAATCGAATCGTCAAGAGAAATAGACATAAACGAACTGAAAAAAACAGCCGACAATATAGAATTGACCTCTGCCGAAACCGCTCTCGAAAAAAAATTTGTGGACAAACTCCTGTACGAAGACGAAGTGTATGCCGAACTGCAAAGATATTCAGGCTCAAAGCTGAATCTTATTGATATAAACAGATATTTCGCGCCTCTTAACAGCGACGGCAGCGAAAACAGAATTGCAATTATTTACGCTTCGGGCGAAATCATGACAGGTGAAGGCGATACCGATATTATGTCGAAAAGCATTATGAAAGCAATCGACAAAGCCCGCAGAGATTCGAGCGTCAAAGCAGTAGTGCTGAGGGTCAACTCTCCGGGCGGCAGCGCCGATGCAGCCGAATTTATTGCCCGCGAACTGGAAATCACAAAAATATACAAGCCTGTTGTTATTTCAATGGGAAATCTTGCAGCTTCGGGAGGTTACTGGATATCTGCGCCCGGAAACGTTATTTTTGCACATCATACAACAATTACCGGTTCAATTGGCGTATTTGGAATGATCCCTAACATTGAAAAAGCGGCAAAAGATAAACTCGGCATAACTTTCGACGCTGTAACAACAAACAAACATTCGGGTTTTCCATCAATAACACGACCTCTGAAACCTGCCGAACTTGATTATCTGCAAAAAAGCGTTGAATTTATATACTCAAAATTTATTGGCAAAGTATCGGAGTTCCGCAAAATGTCTGTAAGTAAAACAGACAGTATCGGACAGGGAAGAGTATGGAGCGGAGTAAACGCTATGGAGCTTGGCTTAATCGACTATTTCGGAGGCTTAAAGGAAGCAATAGAAGAAGCTGCGCGTCTTGCCGAAATCACAGATTATACTCTTGTTGAACTGCCAAAAGAATTAAGCACGTTTGAGTTTCTGATGAAATCAATAGAAATGTCGGCGACAAAAAACAGATTTGACGGTTTTGCAAAATACTGTGAACCACTGATTAACAGCCTGAAAAATTATGGAATACTGGCAAAATTGCCATACGAAACAATTGAAACAGATTAAAAATGGACAAAAAAAATAATGTTGTAATTAAAAACAAACGCGCCGAATTTGAATATGAATTTCTGGAAAGATTTACTGCCGGAATTGTCCTTTTTGGCACAGAAATAAAATCCATAAGAGCCGGAAAAGCCGGACTTGTGGACTCGTACTGCTATTTCTCAGACGGAGAACTGTATATCAAAGGTCTTCATATTTCCGAATACTGGTGGGGAAACATAAACAATCACGACCCGAAAAGAGAACGGAAACTGCTGCTTACTCGAAAAGAATTAAATAAACTGCAAAAAAAAGTGAAGGAAAAAGGATTGACAATCATTGCAAGCAAACTTTTTGTTGCAGACAACGGGTATGCAAAATTAGTTATCGGTCTTGCAAAAGGAAAAAAAGCGTATGACAAGCGTGAAACAATAAAGGAACGGGACGTCAAAAGACAGTTGGCAGTTTTCAGTTGACAGTCCTGTCAACTGAAAACTGTCAGTTTCCGGCTATCTTTTTTTCATCATTTTTTTATTTGGAACGCCTTTGGCAACGGTTTTCATCATTTTTTTCATGTCGTCAAACTGTTTCATGAGACGGTTTACCGAAACGATGTCGGTACCGCTGCCAGCTGCCAGCCGGCGGCGTCTCGACGTGTTTATAATATGAGGCTGTTCGCGCTCGGCAGGCGTCATCGACAGTATTATCGATTCGGTTGCCTTGAACGAATCTTCGTTTATTTCAACGTCTTTCATCATTTTTCCAACACCCGGAATCATTCCCATCAAATCCTTCAAATTCCCCATTTTCTTTATCTGCTGAATTTGTTTGTAAAAATCATTAAAATTGAACTGGTCTTTAACCAGTCGTTTCTGCATTCTTTTTGCTTCGTCGTCGTCAATCAGTTTTTGGATTCTTTCAACAACGGTTTGAATATCGCCCTGTCCGAGTATCCGGCTTGCCATTCTGTCGGGGTAAAAAATGTCGAGCGAGTTAAGTTTTTCGCCGGAACTCATGAATTTTATCGGCTTTTTAACCACCGAGCGAATCGACAGCGCCGCACCGCCCCGCGTATCGCCGTCAAGTTTTGTGAGAACTACTCCGTCGAAATCGAGCCTGATATTAAACTCTCTGGCTGTGTTTACCGCGTCCTGACCGGTCATTGAATCGACCACGAAAAGCGTTTCGCTGGGGTTGATGCTTTTTTTAATTGCGCTGATTTCGTTCATCATGTCTTCGTCGATTGCCAGACGACCAGCCGTATCGACAATAACCGCTCCAAAGCCGTGAATTTTTGCATGTTTGATTGCGTTTACGGCAATTTCAACGGGATTTTGGCTGCCTTCTTCGGAATATACCGGAACATCGATCTGTCCGCCAAGAATTTTTAACTGTTCGATGGCTGCCGGACGGTAAACGTCGCAGGCAACGAGCAGCGGGCTGACGTTTTTTCCGTTTTTGATATACGCTGCAAGTTTTCCCGAAAATGTTGTCTTGCCCGACCCCTGTAAACCGGCGACAAGCACTATTGCAGGGTCGCCTTTGATGTTTATTTTTGTCGCTTCGCCGCCCATCAGGGCAACGAGTTCGTCATATACAATTTTGACCATCATTTCTCCCGGTTTAACGGAGGTAAGCACATTCGAGCCGAGCGCTCTGCTTCTGACGTCGTCGATAAACGTTTTTACGACATTGTAGCTTACGTCGGCTTCGAGCAGCGCATTTCTGACGTCTTTTAAAGTTTCGGCGACATTCAGTTCAGTTATACGGTTTTCGCCTCTGAGCATTTTGAACGAGCGTTCCAGTCGTTCCGATAAATTTTCAAACATACTTAATTATTCTATTTTATATTTTTATCCAATAAAGTGCAAAATTACAATTAATTTATATAACTGCAATATTTCTGTTTCTGCGAAGATGCAAAAAATTCCATTAAATTCATTTTTACATTAAAACGCGCTGCATTGATCCGACAGATACCATTCGGCGTATGAACTGCGTGTTTCTGCAAGTTTTAAACTGTGAAGCGTTACTGTTTCGGGCAGTTTGTTCTGTAATATTTCTACAAAATGTAAAAGAATATTTTCACATGTGGGTTGAAAATCGAAAAGTTCGACTTTGCCGTATTCGTCTCTAATTTCCAGCGCTGCCGGCGAATTTGCTCTGAGCATCAGGCAGTGGTCGTAACGGTTGATAATGCTTTCGTTGATAATCTGTTTCAGATTTCCGAAATCTACTACCATGCCGAATTTCGGATTTGTTTCGTCTTTTTCGGGAACGCCCGTTACCGTAACGTCAAGAACGTATGAATGTCCGTGAATGTGTCGGCAGGCGCCGTCGTATCCTGTCAGTGAATGTGCAGCTTCAAATTCAAATCGCTTTGTCAGTCTTATTTTTGCCATCGCAGTATTTCAAATATGTGTACATATTATGTATAAAAAAACGCTCAGTTAGAAGTGTAATCATAAAAAATATTCAACATTTTAACTGTGGCACGAATTGCAGAAACAGTCTGGTCGGGGTCAAGTCCCCGCGTTTTCAGTTCTTTTTCGCCTGCCTGCCACGAAATAACGGTTTCGACAAGAGCGTCGGTCAGACCTCCGGGCGGAATAGTTACTATGTAATCGGTAAGTTTGGGCAGCTCGATTTTCAGCGGTTTGCATATTTTTCTTAAAGCATTCATAAAAGCGTCGTACTGACCGTCGCCGGAAGATGTTTCTTCGTATCGCTGACCGTCAATTTCGAGGCACAGCGTTGCAACGGATTTGAGACCTTTTGCGACATTGAGCGAATAATTGCGCACCTGTATCTTTTGCTTGATGTTTTTGCTTTGCAGCACGTCGGAAATGATATATGGCAAATCTTCGACCGTTACGCTTTCCTTGCGGTCGCCGAGTTCGATAACGCGGTTTGTTACGCGCTGCAAATCTTCGGGGTCGAGCGAAATACCGAGTTCTTCAAGGTTTTTGAGAATATTCGATTTTCCAGACGTTTTTCCAAGCGCATATTTTCTGACTCTGCCGAAGCGTTTTGGCAGCAAATCGTTGTAATACAGTTTGTCTTTGCTGTCGCCGTCGGCATGGACGCCGCAAGCCTGAGTAAAAACATTTTCGCCGACAACAGGCTTGTTGGCAGGTATTCTGACGCCTGAAAACGTTTCAACCATTTTGGAAAGTATCGTTAATTTTTCTTCATTAACGGACAAATCAGTTTCCGTATGATCTTTCAATGCCGCAACGACGCTTGCCAGAGGCGCGTTACCGGCGCGTTCGCCCAGCCCGTTAACGGTTGTGTGTATGCCTTTTATACCGGCTTTCACTGCCGCGAGCGAATTGGCTACGGCAAAATCGTAGTCGTTATGGGCGTGAAAATCAAAATGTATATCGGGATAACGGGAGCATATTTCGTTGCAGAAACGAAAAACTTCGTCGGGCGACAAAATTCCAAGCGTGTCGGGAAGCATAAACCGTCTGACTGGCGTGTCGGTTAACGAATCTATAAGGTAATAGACATAATCCTTAGAGTTGCGCATACCGTTGCTCCAGTCTTCGAGGTAAATATTGACAGACATGCCAAGTCTGTCTGCCGTATCAATAAATTTACGAATATCGCCGACATGCGCTTCGGGCGTTTTCCGTAACTGACCTTCAAGATGTTTCATCGAACCTTTGCTCAAAAGGTTTACAACAGTTGCTCCGGCGTCCTTTATCCAGTCTATCGACAGTTTTCCGTCGATAAAAGCCAGTACTTCAATCTGTTCTATCCTGTTGTTTTTGCGCCCCCATTCCGTTATTTTCCTGACGGCTTCCAGTTCGCCGACAGAGACGCGGGCAGAAGCAATTTCGATGCGGTTAACCTTCACATCTTCGAGTAAAAGTCTGGAAATATGCAGTTTTTCAGTAGCGGTATAAGAAACGCCCGAAGTCTGTTCCCCGTCGCGCAGGGTTGTGTCCATTAATTCGATTCTCTGAGTCATCATTAAAATTTAAGGGTGCAAAGGTAGTATAAAATCTTAAAATTACACACAAACGCATAAAAATTAGCTGGACAAACAGCTCGCCAATCCGTCAAAAAACGGATATACCGAATTTTTACCCGACAACATTATGCAGAACAAAATATTTGACGTAACTTTGTCGCTGCAAAAACAGGGCGAAGGCGTTTTTTTTTAACAGTGCATATTAATTTAAGGTACAATGAACAGTTCGGTTATGGAGAAACTTAAAATTCTGGCGGCGTCGGCAAAGTACGACGTGTCCTGCGCATCAAGCGGGACTGTACGCCGGAACAGCGACGGAGGGCTTGGAAATACTGTCGGAGGAATGGGCATCTGCCACAGCTTTACCGAAGACGGACGATGCGTTTCGCTACTGAAAATAATGCTTACCAACAGCTGCATTTACGACTGCGCATACTGCATTAACCGAAAATCAAACGACATACGCCGAGCCGCATTTTCGGTAAGCGAACTCGTTGAACTTACCGTAGAATTTTACCGGCGAAACTATATCGAAGGACTGTTTCTCAGTTCGGGAGTGGTGCGCAGCCCCGACTATACAATGGAACGAATGGTGCGCGTTGTCAAGGATTTGCGAACCGTTCACCGCTTCAACGGATACATTCACCTCAAAAGCATACCCGGCAGCAGCCGCGAGCTGATTAACGAAGGCGGAATGTATGCCGACCGAATGAGCGTCAACCTCGAAATTCCGAGCGAACAGAATCTGAAACTTCTGGCTCCCGACAAAAACTACGAATCGGTATTTGCACCAATGCGCTACATACGCGACGGTATGATGCAGAGCATCGACGACCGGCGACACAACATGCGTCATGCCCCGCGATTTACACCCGCAGGACAAAGCACCCAGATTATTATCGGCGCAACGCCCGAAAACGACCGGCAGATTCTTGAACTATCGTCGGCGCTGTACCGACGTCCAAGCATGAAACGGGTTTACTATTCGGGATACATACACCTGAACACATACGACACGCGCCTGCCGGCAACAAAAACTGCGCCGCTGGTGCGCGAAAACAGACTTTATCAGGCAGACTGGCTGATGCGTTTCTACCGGTTTAGCGCCGACGAACTGACCGACAAAAACAGTCCGTACCTCGACCTCGAAATCGACCCCAAGCTGGGCTGGGCGCTGCGACACCCCGAATATTTTCCGGTGGACGTCAATACTGCCGAATATCAGGCGCTGCTCCGCGTGCCGGGAATAGGAGTACGCTCGGCTGGGCTGATAATCGCCTCGCGACGATACGGAAAACTGACTTCGGAACAGCTGAAAAAAATGGGAGTTGTGTTAAAACGCGCCGCATATTTTATTGTATGCCGTGAATTGCCATTCTGCACAATAAACGAAGTCTCGCCCGAAAACGTCCGAAAAGCCCTGACCGAACAACCGTCGCGCCGAAAAAAGTGCAGATACAACCCGAACCAGTTAACAATCGACTTTCCCGATGAAAATACCGGTTAACGTCGCAGTTCCACGTCGTCCGACGCTGCCGGTTTCGAGTTTTCAGCCCCTTTTTGAACAGCCTCTTTTGCTCAAAAGCAGTCGGGCTTTTTGATTAATGTCCATAATGGCATATTATTAAGCCTGCCCCCTACCCTGCCCTATTATGATTTCTAACTGTCTTTTTTTTGCAGAAACAAAAAAAGCTGTTAACTTTGCGCTCGAATTTTTGCTGTATTGTCCGCGATGGAAATGTATGCTGAAATGAATTTTTTCAACACGGGTTTTATCTTGAACGTCGAAACAGTCAGAATTTCGATGATTTTAGAAAATATCCATTATTCAATTATTATTAATATAAACCGTCTGTATGAACACTGTTGTAAAAGAAGTAACTAAAATATCGGAATTAAGAAAATTCGTAAAATTTCCATTCAAGCTCTACAAAGGCAATCCATACTGGGTGCCACCACTTATTCTGGACGAAATGCAAACTTTGCGAAAAGACAAAAATCCGTCGCTGGAATACTGCAAGTCAAGATACTGGCTTGCTTTCCAGTCAGGAAAAGTTGTTGGCAGAATTGCTGCAATACTGAATCCGCGTGCAAACGAAAAGTGGGGATACAGACATCTGCGCTTCGGGTGGATGGACTTTATCGACGACATTGAAGTGTCAAAAGCGCTGCTGAACGAAGTCGAAAAATGGGCTGAGGAATTAGGAATGGATACGATAGAAGGACCTCTCGGATTTACGGATATGGATTTTGAAGGACTGCTGATCGAGGGGTTCGACAAACTTCCAACCATTGCAAACATATACAACTATCCGTACTATCCCGTACATCTCGAAACTCACGGATTTGGAAAACAGGAAGACTGGGTACAGTTCAAATTCAACGCTTCGCAACCTGTTCCCGAAAAAATTGAACGGGTAAACAACCTTATAATGAAAAAATACAATCTCCATATTAAAAAGTTCACAAAAGCCAGACATGTAAAACCATACGGCAAAAAGTTTTTTCAGACACTGAACAAAGCCTTTGTCAATCTGTACGGTTTTGTGGAGTTGACAGACAGAGAAATAGACCGTTATGTAAAACAGTATCTTACATTTATACGACCTCAATTAGTCTGCTTCGTAACAGACGAACACGATAATATCATCGCCTTCGGAGTCAGTATGCCAAGTCTGTCGAAAGCGTTTCAAAAAGCGAAAGGACGTCTGTTCCCCTTCGGCTTTATACACATACTTAGAGCATTGAGCAAATATGAAGAAGTAGATCTGTATCTTAACGGCGTACACCCCGACTGGCAGAAAAAAGGCGTGGCATCGATATACTATGCCGAAATGAATAAGACATATATCCGGCTGAATGTCAAGACTGCAATCTCGAATCAGCAGCTCGCAAACAATATTGATGCAATATCAATGTGGAACAATTATGAAAACGAACCGTACATAACACGACGTTGCTATAAAAAGGAAATTTAAAAGGAATTTATATTGATTATAATTTGATATTTTGTTAGTAAGGGGCGCGGTTAAATCGCGCCCCTTACGTTTTGTATATCAATTTATCGCGCCCTGTACAAGGCAGGGCTGTTAAAAATATTATACAGTTCTTTGACATTATAGTTAATGTAAAATTAAATATGCTATTTGAAAGCATATATCTGGCTGAAAGCCATAATTTTCATAACCGACGGTCAACGACCGGCGGAAGAAACAGTGAGACGATAACGCTGCCTGTAAAGGCAGAACCATGTGGAGCAGAAAATATCAAGTTCTGGCTTTCAGCCAGTTTTTTGGGATTATGTTTGTCCGTATGTCAAACGACATACGGTTATGAAAATTCTGGCTTTCAGCCAGTAGATACTCAAATAAATTTACATAAACTCTATTACAGTTTGCAAAAATTTCACAAACATATTTGATTGACTTGTTTTTGCTTTCAATATTTATAACAGATATTCCTGTAAACGGAAATATCTGTTTAGAATTTTTTTATTATCTTTGCCGCCGTC
>JAIROW010000226.1 GCA_031257315.1 Prevotellaceae bacterium | reverse complement strand
AAAGCGCCCAAGTTAGAAAAAATAGAGGGTTTGAGTAATGAGGGCAAAAACGCCATTCTCAACATATGGGAAACTGCGGCGCCGTTTCGCTGCATGGAAACCGCAATTACCGAACGCGGCTACAAAACGCTAAGCGGTTATCAGGTGCGCAATATTCTAATGTTCCTGAGCGATATGTCTGAAGACGAGGTGTACAAGGAAATCGCTATCAACTTTGACAAATCTGGGGCGATTGGTGACATTTATTTTACGCTCGATATGCACGATTACAAGGCAATTATGGAAAGCGAAGGCAACGATGTAACCGATATGTACCGCCGTCAGGCAATTATTAATTTTTTAGAAAATTTCCGCACGGCTTACTACCGCAAAGATATTGAACTGCTCGCCAAAGTGTATAGCGACGACTCTCAGATCATTACAGGAAAAGTAGTTAAGCAAACCAAAAATACCGAAGAGAAGAACGAATATCAGACACACACCAAAAAGGAGTATATCAGTAAACTGCGTTCTGTTTTTAAGAACAATGCAAAAATCAATGTGGTGTTTGACAATATCGAAGTTGTCCGTCACCCTAAATATAATGATATTTATGGAGTTAATGTAAAAATATCATGGAACACTAAGAATTACAGCGAGGCAGGTTATCTGTTTTTGCTCATAGACTTCAAAGATGACGAAAATATGGCAATTCACGTTCGCACTTGGCAGCCCGAAAAATTAAACGGCAGGCAACTGCAAGAAGATGAAATTCTTAGATTAAGTGATTTTGAATTTATGAAAAATAGATGAATATGAAAAAGTCAATAATCTTATCCCTGTTTATATTGTCTTTTGGCGCTTTGTCCGCACAACAGCCGGACAAAGACGCCAAGCGAGAGTTGGAACTCGAAATCAAACGTTCGGGCAACTATCTTTTCTACAAGGCAATATGCAAAACAAGAGACGAAGCTGTAAAGATGGCAAAAAACGGTTTGATTTCCGAAATCAACAAAGAGGTGTTAAACCACCCCGATTTGATTGATTTGATTGATTTGATTGATTCCGAGTTGGAGCAAGGTAAATTGTTTCGCGTGATTGCCTATCTCAAGAAAGACAACATTCAGGCAGTTTTAGACAACCAAACGCCGCCTGCGGTTAAAATTGAAGACAGGAAAGAAAAGAAGGAGGAAACGTCGGCAGTTGCTAAACCGCAAAAAAAGCAACAGGAAACGGTAGTGCAGGAAATACCCGCGCCGGTACAGCCGGAAGTCGAAGAAACAGAAGTTTCCAAGCCGGAAAAACCACAGCCAGCACCTGATAGTATGAAGAACACAGGCGATTTGCTGGGGCAAATTCTGAAAGCGAGTTCCATGCTCGAAGTTCAAAAGCTTCTGAAGGAAAATAAAATGAAGGGTAAAGTTGCTTACGGCACAATGGACAAACTGGCCGCACCCGAAAAGGCATATCTTATTGTATATAAAAAGACAGGCGAAATTGTCGCCATTCTCGATAAAGGAAGTGTCGTCAGTCGAAAAGATTTGCTTTCGGGTGAAATAAAAGCAAATACAATAATCGAACAAAATCAGGTAATATGGTTTCAATTATTCTAAAAAAATCAAGAAATATGATACATAAAATTTTTAAAATCTGTTTATTATGTACTGTTTTTGCCTCGTTTGCAGGCAATTTGTCGGCACAGTATGCTACCTCTCTCACTGTAACGGATATAGAGCCATCGGTAGCGCAAAAAATGGAAGCAAACGCTACAGCTTTGCTGACCGAGTTAAATTCGGCATTTTTCAGCGGCAAAACGCCCGCTTTGAAAAAAATCACAGGATTGAGTAAAGACGGAAAAAGTTCCATTCTCAATATGTGGGAAACTACGGCGCCGTTCCGCTGTATCGAAACGGAAATTATCGAACGCGGATACAAAACGCCTTCGGGTTATCAAGTGCGCAATATCCCGTTCATTCTTAAAGATATGCCCGAAGACGAGGTATATAAGGAAATTGTTATCAACTTCAATAAATCAGGGGCAATAGACGATATTTATTTTGCTCTTGATATGCACAATTACAGGGCAATTATGGAAAGCGAAGATAATGATGTAACCGATTTGCACCGCAGGGAGCTAATTCTCAATTTTGTGGAAAATTTCCGCACGGCTTACAACCGGAAGGACATTGATCTACTTGCCCAAGTGTATAGCGACGATGCCCTGATTATTACAGGAAGAGTAATTAAGCAAACAAAGTCTGTAGAAAATGTACTTGGCAGCTACGGTTTTTCTAAGGAAAAAATTGAGTATCAGGTGCAGACTAAAAAAGAATACATTAATAAATTGCGTGGCATTTTTAAGAACAATGCGAAAATCAATGTGCTGTTTGATAATATCGAAGTAGTCCGCCACCCGAAATACGATGATATTTACGGAGTTAGATTGAAACAGAGTTGGAATACGACAAATTACAGTGATGTGGGATTCCTGTTCCTGATGATTGATTTTAAAGACGGAGAGAATATGCAAATTCATGTTCGCACCTGGCAGCCCGAAAAATTAGATGGCAAGCAACTGCGTGAAGACGAAATATTTCAACTTGGTGATTTTATAATATACGATAAAAAATGAAAAAAAAGACATTATTGCTGTTTATCAGTTTTATTTTTTCTGCTGCGCCAATCTTCGGGCAGGAAAACCCGCAACTGAAAGTAACCGACAGGGATATGAGTAAAAAGGTTTTCAGGTATCTTAACGACAATCAAACGGTTGTCCAAGTGCAAAGCAATGTCCCTTTGGAATTTGCATCCTCAATGGAAGCCGTCAATGTGTGTAACGTCGTAGAAGAGAACGGCTTTTTCTTTTATGATTTGTTGTTTTCGACCAAAAAAGGCCGTTTCAAACTGATAATTAAGAGTTACGGTTTCGATTCTTACACGACACAATCTTTGACGTTACAGGAAAAAGTTCCTGTGGGCTTGCTTGTCTGGGGCAATAAAGAAGTTGCAATAACTGTCCTTGATAAAGACGGCAAGCCGCTGGAAAGCGCCAAAATAGAAATAGCAGGAATGCAAGACGCAGAACGTACCAACGATAAGGGCTTTCGCGAAATAAAACTTCCCGATGAAAATCCTGCAATGCTCGTAATTACACACCGTCTTTATTCGGATACAGCAAAAATCGCAGTCCGCCCCGGTAACGAAAAAACTGTTCATTTCCGGAAGCTAAAACCTGTTGTACAGGAGGAAAGCGAACAGGAAAAAATAAAACGCGAAGCAGCGGAAGATAGAGCGAGAGTAGCAGATTCGATAAGAGTAGCAGCAGAAAAAGCGGCCAAAGAAGCAGCAGCGGCG
>JAIROW010000156.1 GCA_031257315.1 Prevotellaceae bacterium | reverse complement strand
TGTGAAATACAAGTACGACGACGGCAGCCAGTCCGCGCAGTCCGTCAAGTATCTCATAATGAGGTTTAGTTACATATTCGTTGTTATTCATGCCTTTTAATTTTGGGCGCAAAGATAATATTTTTTCATCAATTTGTATGTTCAGATTAACGGACAGTTGTTTTGTAAAACGATATTGATTTTTTCGCCGGTTTCCTGCATCATAAATATCAGAAAAGCGGGACGTCCGAAAGATTTGGACGTCCCGCAACCGTGTAAAGTTGTAACAGTCTTAATATTTACAGTGGATATTCGTCAAAAGCGTAAAGTATGGTTGACAGATAACGTTCTCCCGTATCGGGCAAAATTACGACAATGTTTTTGTTTTGGTTTTCGGGTTTCAGGGCGAGGGTTGTTGCCGCATAAAGCGCTGCACCCGAAGAAATTCCGACCAGCAGACCTTCGGTTTTCGACAGTTCGCGGCTTGTGCGGATTGCGTCGTCGTTGGAGACGGTAATTATGCGGTCAACAACATCTTTGCTGTAATTAATCGGGATAAATCCTGCTCCGATGCCCTGTATTTTGTGCGCACCTGCCGCGCCACCAGAAAGTACTGGCGAATCAGCCGGTTCGACGGCGATAACCTCAACCGACGGTTTCAGTTCTTTAAGCCGCTGACCTGCGCCGCTGACCGTTCCGCCGGTTCCTACGCCCGAAACAAAAATGTCGATATTTCCGTCCGTATCACGCCATATTTCTTCGGCTGTCGTGCTGCGGTGAATGGCGGGATTTGCAGGATTTTCAAACTGACGGAGTATTACCGAACCGGGAGTTTCGCCAACCAGCGATTCGGCTTTTGCAATAGCGCCTTTCATGCCTTCGGAACCCGGCGTAAGCACCAGATTTGCGCCAAGCGCTTTCAAAAGGTTTCGACGCTCGATGCTCATGGTTTCGGGCATTGTCAAAATCAGCCGGTAGCCTTTCACCGCCGCAACGAAGGCGAGTCCTATGCCGGTATTGCCGCTTGTGGGTTCAATTATCGTTACTCCGGGAGTAAGAATACCGTTCTTTTCGGCGTCTTCGACCATCGACAGGGCAATGCGATCTTTGACGCTGCCGGCGGGGTTGAAATATTCGAGTTTTGCTATCAGTTGCGCGTTTACGGATTTATATTTTCCGTATGATGAAAGCGACAGTAACGGGGTGTTTCCTACCAGTTCCGTTAAATTTTTGTAAATCTTAGCCATATATTATAAACATTTTTTTAATTAAAAACAAATAAATAAATTCTTTATATTCCGGACATTGGAAACTGTTCCAAAATCCGGGTGCAAAATTAGTACGAACGTTTTGATTGTAAAATAACACAAATGTGTTATTTTTGCACCGTAAAAAACGTAATACAGATGCGCACATTTATTTTGGCAGACAATCAGGACATTACACGCGAAGGACTTGTATCGCTCCTTAACAGACTGGCAATTGCCGGTTCCGTTTTTACGGTTTCCGACAGCCGCGAACTCAAAGAAAAACTTGCAGCCGCACCCGAAGCGGCAGTTATTCTCGACTATACTCTCTTCGATTTTTCGGAAACGAGCTTTATGAACATGAAGCAGAAATATCCGAAATCGTTATGGCTTCTGTTTTCAGAACATCTGTCGAAACATTTTTTGCGGCAGGCGCTGTTCTCGAAACAGCAGTTTGCCGTAGTTATGAAGACCGATTCGTTAAACGCCATTACCGTCGCGCTGCAATACGCCGCAATCGACAAAATATATCTGTGCGACATTGCAACCCAGATACTTGACGAAGATATACCGGTATCGGGCGACCGCGACAAACTTACGGCAAGCGAGCGTCTTGTGCTTTACGAAATTGCGCTGGGCAAAACCACCAAAGAAATAGCTTTTGAAAAAAATCTGAGTTTTCATACAATCAACACACACCGTAAAAACATTTTCCACAAACTCGAAGTCAACAACGTCCACGACGCTATAAGATTCGCGCTTAGAGCCGGTATTATTGATTTGACCGACTACTATATTTAATTAATTGACAATTGACAATTGATAAAAGCTCGCCTGCTTTTTCCGAAAAGCTCGCCTGCTTTTTTGAAAAGCTCGCCTGCTTTTTCTGAAAAGCTCGCCTGCTTTTTTGCAATTGTAGAGACGCAATTAATCACGTCTCTACAATTATCAATTATCAATTGTCAATTATCAATTAATTAAAACTTTACGACTTTTGGTTCGTCGGTGAAACTGGAAAAAGTTGCTGTAACGTTTTTAAGATAAAGTACAAAAGTGTTGTTGTCAGTGGCTGAATACATTGATTTGAGCGATGGATACTTGTCGAGTATAAACTGTTTTGCTTCGATGCGCTCGTCGGGTACGGCGGTAGCCTCGATGCGCAGCCACCGTCCCTTGCTCTGGTCGTATGCGCAAATCTCGATTTTTGGATTTGCCATAAGCTGTTTCGCCACTCTTTTGCGTTTTCCGGTCTGGATATACAGCCTGTTTTCATAAATAACCGACGTGCCGAAAGGTCGCACTCGCGGCTGGTCTCCGTCGGCTGTGGCAATAAAATATACGCCGCACTGCTGCAAAAATTCGCATACTTCATCTATCGGCTGTTTGGCGTTCTGTTCGCCGGTTTGCGCATGTAATGCTGTCATGCAAAACATTGCAGACAACGCGCTTAAACTGAATTTTACTAAATGTCTCATGTTAAAAATGTTTTATTATATATAACTTTTTATCTCGAAAAATTTTGCAAATATAGGTAAAAGTTTTCAGTACTGTTCTGAACCTTGACTTTTACATGATTTTTTTCAGGACTGACTGGCAGTATGTTCAAAATAATGGCGCGATAAATCACGCACTTATATAGCATTTTGTATATTCCGTAGCCGGTGAAATACATCTTTTTTTGTTTAATTTTTTGGGACATCATAATGAACATCATTTTGAATACACTACATGTAAGGAGGCATCTCTTTTTGATGCTGGCGAATATATGTGTCTTACATTTCTACCGCGCGACGCAATCAGTAGTGATTGCAAATTTAAAAGGGTTAACAGTTTTGCCATAATTAGGTTTTCTATTGACATGCAAGTCATAACGTACAATGTTTATATCTAACTCTTTTACATTAACAATTCTTAGGTTGAAAGGCTGAAAAGGCTGAAAATCAACAAAGGGCGTTGATATGGTGGCGCACAATTCATGGTGGCGCATAAATTGTAGAGACGCCCATCATTGGGCGTCTCTACACATTGACAGTCTAAGAACTGTTGGTTATTCTTCGTCTTCGTAATATCCCCACATTCTCAGTACGGCGATTGAGGACTGGGGGCTGTGGTTTGTGCCGTCGCGAATTACAAAACGCAGATAGCGAAAGCTCATGTCTGCTTTGGTAGCGTCGAAGTCATAAGAAAAACCGTTGATTACAAATTGAATGTCTTCGGCTGTCAGCGGCGTTCCGTCGTCGTAATGGATACCCGACGGCAGGTACAGTTTGAAATCGCCGATTTTCGTCCACAGGTACTGTGCGTCGTTTTTCCATGCGTCTGTTCCGCTGATGTTTGCTATTGCGCTATGAGTTTGATGTCCAGATGGAAGTCCGCAGGAGGTTGCAGCGTATGAAGTCCACGAAGTCCAGTATTCGAGGTTTGCAACAAAGTCTCCGCCGCCGATTTCGTCAACTGGTCGCGGATTGTTTGATCCCCAGACTTCAAAATCGTTCATTATTCCGGCAGAGATGTAACTTCCCAGCCCGTGCCTGTCGCGCAGCCACATTCGCATACGGCTAAGGTGTATATTCCTGCGCAGGTCGATGGTAAAGTATCCGGGGAAGTTTGGCGCGTTTGCGCTTCGTGTAACCCAGTATGTTCCGTCGCGGAAATAGGCATTGTCGAGTATTACGCGGAAACTCTGGTTGCTTCCGGGCGGATATACCATGTCGCCGCGATATTCCCAGCTGTTGTTGTCAATGCCGTCGTATCCCAGCTGCGTCCACTGGTCGGAGCTGTTGATACGTCTGTCAAGTTCCTGCTCGAACATCGGGGTTATCACTGTGTCGCATGGTTCGGAGTAGTTGTTCCAGCGGTCTCTGACATGCAGCCTGAATTTTGTTGGAACGTCTGCATAGCCTCTGAAAGTGTATTTTCCGAGTTTTGCAGTCGTATAATACCTTTCGTTGAGCGCATACTGTCCGGCTTCGTCTGGCGTAGAAACCGATACGTCAACCAGAGTTTGCCCGTCGTTATCCCATGTTACATATATTCCTCCAAATGTTGAATATACGCGCAGGCTTTTTCTGATGAGACTGACTGGCGA
Organism: Prevotellaceae bacterium; assembly: GCA_031257315.1. GTDB lineage: Bacteria > Bacteroidota > Bacteroidia > Bacteroidales > UBA932 > JAIRLF01. The sequence goes on along the minus strand of JAIROW010000156.1, from coordinate 11,528 downwards.
GATTAGCGGTTTGACAGTTGTATTTACCGGCGCTGAAAGGTTGTAGCTTTTGTCAACGGCGTACAGTGTTACGTCATGTGGCAGCGTATCGGCGTATCCTGTTAGCATTATTTCGTTTTTTGTTGCCGAAGCGTAAATGCTTTTTGGTTCGTCGTTATCGCTGAATGAATATACTGCTTTTACTGCGAGCAAATCGTCGTCAGATGGCGGTGTGAATGATATTTTGGCGCCGCCGTGAAGGTTTTCCACTTTAACGCCTGTTACAGTTCCGGGCGGTACGCTGTCCGTCGGTTCATGCCAGTCTTTTTCTTCTGTACATTGAAGCGTCAGAATGGCTATAACAATAAATATATACTCTTTTTTCATAATGATGATTCTGTTTAATCAATTACATATTTTATTATATATCAGTTAATTATTAATCATTGTCATGCTATGTCAAACATCTGCATAAGGTGGGAGTGTCCCACCGCATAAGGTGGGAGTGTCCAACCGCATAAGGTTGGAGTGTCCCACCGCATAAGGTGGGAGTATCCCACCGCATAAGGTTGGAGCGTCCCACCAATATATGTAAGATTTGTGTATCGCATAACATTAATTACAAATTGTCAATTGTCCATTATCAATTATCCATTATCAGTCCCATCCAGGGTTTTGTACCAGATTTGAATTTAACAGCAGTGTTGATTCCTTTATCGGGAAGAAGTAGTCTTTGAGTGAAAACTTCTGCTGGAACAGTGTTTTGAGCGTATAAAATTCGTCAAATGTTGTTCCTCTGATGTCGAGTCCCTGTACAGGCTGTTGTGTATAAACGTCTTCTGCAATTTTCCAGCGTCGGAGATCCCAGTACCGTATTCCTTCAAAAGCCAGTTCGTTCAGGCGTTCGCGTCGAATAATATCGCGCATGCCGTCTTTTGTTGCCGGCTTGTTTTTTTTGCCATCAATTGCATGGTCGTTCCAGCTTTGTACAACGCCTTCCAGTCCTGTGCGTTTGCGAACAAGGTCGATATATTTATACACTTCCGGCGTTGGCGATGCTTCTGTTTCGTTAAGCGCTTCGGCATACATCAGGTAAAGGTCTGCGAGACGTATAATCGGAAACGGGTATCGCATGTTTGTGAAGCCTCCGCTTGTGTTTGTTGACGAAAGGTAGCTGATGAGCTTTTTACACAGATAGCCTGTACTTGAATATCTATTACCTCCTGTGCCTACGCTTCCGCCGTATCCTGCGCCGTCGATGCCCTGCGCCCGCATGTAGCTGACCCATGAATAGTTGTGGTTGGTTGTATTGTCCTGCTGCATTCTTCCGTTGCCGTAGAATACTCCGCCATCGAAGCATATTGAGCCATAGAATCGCGGTTCGCGGTCGAAGTACAGGTTTATTGTTTTATATCCTTCCGAAATATACCATCTGTCGTCGGCTGTTGCTACTCTTGTGCCAAACGGGTCAACGTTAACCCATTCTTCATCGTCTTCGATTGGGATACCGTTTTTTGTATAAAACTGTTCGACTGTTTTCTGCGTTGGAGCAAACAGTCTGAATGTAGCAGAGCCGTAGTCGTTTCCGCTTTGAAGCCAAGGGTGGCAAACCTGTTGAAGCTGCTGAGTATTGGTATTAGAGTCGCCCCATATCAGTTCTGTGTTCCAGGGGTCTGTTACCGCTCCGCGTACCTGCATTGCAAGGATTGTTTTTTCGTTGAGGTTTGCGGCATACTGGCTTGCGTCGCCAAAATCGTACAGTCTGTATTTGTTTGCTTCGGCAAAGTCGATTGCAGCTTTAAGAGCTTCGGCGGCTTTTCTCCATTTCAGAGGGTCGTATGTCTGCGGGAAGAGATTAATTCCTCTGTTATCCTTGAAACCGGCATAATCTGTATTTCCGTTAAATAGCGGACTTGCGGCATAAGTCAGGACTTCTGCTTTGAGGGCAAGGTTGATGACCTGAGAGGGCAGCCCCAAATCCTGATTAAGGTCTTCGATAACTGTCGGGAGGTCTTTGTACGATTCGTCCAGCAGTTCGACAATGTAGTTGACCACTTCATCGACAGTATTTCTGTACAGGTTTACCTGCTGACCTTTGGCGTTTAACGGCTGATTTTCCTTGATGATAGGAATTGGACCGTACATTCGGAAAAGATAGAAATGCAGATATGCTTTTAGAAATTTTACCTGCGCTACCCATACTTTCTTTTCTTCCTCAGTAAGGTCGTAAGCCTCGCCTACTTTTTCGAGGAATATATTACAGTCGCTCAGCCCTGAGAACAGATATTTACCGCCGTTTGCGTCGCCCTTTTGCCTGCTTGACCAGAAGTTTGCAATCGGAGCAACAACGTTCTGTTCATTAAGTGCAAGCGTCCACATTATAGACGAAGCCGACATGGGGTCGCGTATATACCATGTTTCGTCTCCACCAAGCAGCGTCAGATTTCCCTGTACGGTACCCATAGCCGGCAGGTATGAGAAGCATCCGTACAGAGAGTTAAGAGCTTCGTTGCGGTTTGCAAAGGCATGTTCCATAGTGGCTGCGTTTTCTGGTACAACGTCCAGAAAGTCGCTACATGCAAAGAAACATACAAATCCGCAAAGATAAAGCAGGCGTCGCACCTGTTTCAGGTTTTTTGCCGACGGCTTTGATATTTGTAAAAACAGTTCTGTTTTCATATTAAATGTCATATTAAAAAATTAAAACGAAAGATTAACGCCGAGATTGATAATGCGCTGCAAGGGGTAATTCAGTCCGTTGCTGCCCATTTCGATATCCCATAATTTGAATTTGCTGAAAAGTAACAGATTTGTTCCATTGATATAAAAGCGGCAAGAAGTGAGGTTGATTTTTTCAATCCATCTTCGCGGCAGTTCATAGCCTATTTCGGCGCTTTTCAGCCTCAGAAAGTTATTGTCGCGCATAAACCAGGTACTCTGCTGGTTATTATTGTTGACAAGATAGTTCGACAGACGTGGCCAGCCGGCTCTCGGATTTTGCGACAGTTCAGTCCAGTAATCGTTGGCAATAAACTTTGCCAGTCCAGTTTCGAGAATAGCCGTACCTTTCGACAGGTCTGCGGTTATACTTCCATCGCTTGCAACAGTCCGCTGAACGAATGGCGACATTGCCGCTGCGTCAATCCAGAACGAAGAACGAGCCGAACCCTGAAAAAATATTGAAATGTCGAAGTTTTTATACCCTGCCGATATTCCGAACCCGTAGTTGATTTCAGGTATTTTGGGGTATCCGATTGGAACCATGTCTGCTTCCGTAATTTTCCCGTCCTTGTTAATATCCATGTACTTCACGTCTCCCGGGCGGTACTCTCCGAAATTCTGTATCGGAGAGACATCTATATCTTCCTGATCAATAAAAAGACGCTCGGCAACATATCCCCATGTCTGCTGAACAGAATGACCGATTTTTGAACGGTAAGGCTGGTTCAGCGCCGTATAGTTTGGTTCTTCGTAGTATGAATAAACCGAGCGTGCGTATGTAAAATTGGCTCTGCCGACAATCCACGCATCTTTACTGATATTATGGTTATAGTCGAAAGAAATATCGACGCCTTTGCCGTTTGCTTCGCCAACGTTAACAAGCGGCGTTGCCCACAGTCCCATCTCAACAGGAATATCGACGCGCGGCTGAAGAATATTAATGCGGTGTTCTTTGAACAGGTCAGCCTGTATTTCTATTTTCCCGTCCAGCAGTCCAAGTTCAATTCCGAGATTGCTTTTGTAAGAAATTTCCCAGCTTACGTCGGGGTTTGCATACTGGCTTATTTTCATACCCCTGTACTGTGTGCCAAATCCATATCCGGTATTAAATGTATCGCCCTGACGCGGAGCGACGTTTGAGAGATAGAAGAAACGTGTGCTTGACGATGCGTCGTTTCCGACCAGCCCGTATGTTCCGCGTATTTTGAGTTTTGAAACGACAGATTTAATCGATTCCCAAAACTTTTCGTTAGATACGGTATAACCGAGACCGATAGAAGGGAAAAACCCCCAGCGGTGTCCTTTGTCGAATTTTTCCGAACCGTTGTAACCGAAATTAAATTCCGAAAAATAACGGTTGTCATAAGAATAAGTAAAACGTCCCGAAAGTCCAAGATTTCTTTGTGGAAGCGACGACGGCAAGTCTCCCGCATTGGCAGTTAACGCCGTGCGCACAATTCCGACCAACATTCCGCTTACTCCGTGTTTTTCGTTGAAAGTCCTGTTATATGAAAGCGAGCCTTCGCCGTAGAAAGAATATGAAACGTTTTTACTGCCGGGAGAATATCCGAGATACGGCTGTCCTTCATTCGGATTCAGTTCTTTCAGTTTGTAGATATTCGTAATCGGGTCGTAATAGTCGATCGAATAAAAGAACGGGACGTATGAACGGTTGAGGTCAAAATTAGCGTTTCGAATAGTATTTCCGAGCGCCCGTCCGGTCAAACCCTTTACCCATTTGCCAAAATCCTGCTTCAATTCCATTTGAGCCATCATCATCGAGTTGCTCGATTCTCTGTATCCTTTCAACATTTCGGCGTATGGATTCATATATAGAGAGCCGCCGTAGCCTCCGAACAGAATATGCCCTGCGTTTTTAAACTGTTCGTCGGGTTCATACCATGCGGGGAAACGTACCGGACTTACCTGAAAAATACGCTTGTACATATCGCTGCCGCCGGTGAGCGGACCCTGATAGTCGTCGAATGTAGCGTGCAGGCGTACAAGCAATTCTGTTGTTTTGGTAATATTGATGTTTATATTGGAGCGAATGAGATAGTTTTTATAATTGATATTGTTATTAAAACTGTTTCGGTTATCGACCTTCAATATTCCATTGTCCTGCGTAAAAGAGGCAGCGACATAATATCTCGCAACGGTTCCGCCGCCCGAAATATTCAGGTTTGCTCTCTGATTCGAGGTATAATCCTTAACAAGCAATCCCATCCAGTCAACGGCAGGATAAACGTATGGATTTGCGCCCAGAGCCGTCTGCTCTATCTGATTGTATGAATATGGCAGCGGCGCCTGACTGTTTCTTGTTGCAGCGGCTTCGTTTGCCAGCTTCATGTAGGTAATCGGGTCTGACATTTCGATTTTCTTTGTCGGCTGAGCAAACGAGTTTTCAAGCCTCAGAGTAATTCTCGCTTTACCTTCTCGTCCTTCCTTTGTAGTAACAAGAATAACGCCGTTAGCGCCCCGCGCCCCGTAGAGAGCCGTCGCCGTCGCATCTTTCAGCACCGAAAAGCTGGAAATATCGTCTGGATGCAGTTTCGACAAATCATTGGTTGTCAACTCCACATTGTCGATCAGTATCAGCGGATCGACTTTTCCTGCGCCGAAAGTAGTTACGCCGCGAATAAAGAAATCAGCCTGATCATGTCCGGGTTCTCCGCTCGTCTGGTATGAAATCATTCCGGCGATACGACCTGCAAAAGCTGTGGTAAGGTTGCTCGAAGGAACTTTCAAATCTCTTGTGTTTACAGTTGTAATTGAAGAAATCACGCTTTCCTTCTTCTGTTTTCCGAAAGCCACAACGGTTACTTCTTCCAGCGATTCGGAACTTTCTATCATTATCACGTTCAGTTTGTCGCCCGTAATTTCTTTTTCTACGGTAACAAAACCTACAAGCCGGAACTCAAGCCGTCCGCCACGAGGCACGTTTGTAATAGTATAACCGCCCGTTTCGTCAGATGTAACTCCCTTGTTCGTACCCTTCAAAAGGACGGTTACGCCGGTCATAAAATTTCCATCCGAATCGAGGATTTTGCCCGTTACAGTCAGATTTTGAGCCTCGACGGTTATTGCCGCAAAAGCCCAAAAATACAAACTCAACAAACCTGTCAATAATACCGGTTTGTTTTCAAATATTTTTGATAAATACATAAACAGTACATTTTAGATGATTCAATTAATACTTTTAATACATTATACAATAACTTAAAACATTGCATTTGCCTACAAAATTTTGCCGGACGGTTTATCTTTTTTGTGCCGGTATAGAATTTGTAACAAATTTCTTACCCTTTCGGGTTTTACAGGTTAATACAGTTTCCAGACAGAAACCGTAATCGTGTTAACGAACATTCTTACGTTCGCTGGTCAACAACCGGTTGACATTAACTGTTTTTTGTAATATATATCATAGGCAGACAATTTGAATTTGTAAATTTATATTCAGAGACGCGCGAAGTTTGTCCCGTTTTGTCAGCACAAATACAGGAAACATAATCATGCTGTACGACAACAAAACACCTAACTCGCTGATTCTCTCTCTCTCTCTCTCTCTCTCTCTCTACAAAAATCGTGCCAAACTCGTTAAAAAACGGGATTGTTAATAACTTTTTTTTAGCAATATTTTTGAATGTATGATACATATCTTACACGATTTTTATGGTTTGTTACTGTTCTTTTAATTTTTATAATCTTACATTTTTTCCTTTTTCTGTTTTGTATTCAAAATTTCCGAAAGCAAAGGTATGCAATTTTTTTGAATTAACTCAAAAAATATTTTCGATACAATTTATTTTATTTTTTAAATAAGGTTTAAACGGTTGAAAAACAAGATATTCTATGGTTAAAAAAAGTTAAAAATATCGGAAGCAATTCAATAAAATTGTCTCAAAAGTCCATTAAATATATTGGATTTATTCGATACAACGCCAATATTAAACAATTAATGCGAATCAAGGGTTGCAAACGTTATTTTAGCCCGAATGGGCTAAATTTTCATAACCGCAAACAAGCGAAGCGCGGTATGCGGTAGCACAATCGTTCTCATCATTGCCTGTAAGTCAAAACTTTAATGCTTTTGCGATAGAGTTCTGCCTTTCAGACAGTCGGTTGTTGTCGTTTTTAGCCGCAGGCAACGCTATCGCTCGCCTTCGGTTATGAAAATTTTGTCCCTGATGGGATATTTTAACTCCTGATTCGCATAATTAATAGAAATAGAATCCGAGTGTGAGAAGTCGGAACGGGAAATAATCCCGTTCCTTCTACTCAATTGAACTGATTTACAGAATATTTTAAACTCTGTAAATCGTAATATCGGTTTTTATTCAAGTACTGTTCCGTACAGGGCAAATTCGGCAAACATGCTAAAAACGCTTTCTCCCTTGTGTTTGGCTTCATCAAAATATATCTTGACATAACGTGCTTTTGGGAACGACTGTTGTAGCCATGCCGTCTGCTCGTCGTCAGAATTGGGGTTAAATGGAAAATCGCCCTGATATTCCCAGTTATAACCGTCCACAGGATCGTCTGGATCTGTCGGTTCGCTTTCGCAGGTGTACAGATAGTAGCCTTTGGAGGTTCTGGTGTCGCCTTGCCTGCGTTGCAACATAACGCCGTGTATTTCCGTTTTCCTGTTCAAATTGACAATAAACCAGTGCGGATAAGGGGTTTCGGGTTCCCAGCTGGAATGCCAGAAAGTGCTTGCATCGCCGTCCAGCATTGCCATAACCCTGCCGTTGTCCGGCGCATTGACATTGCCCTCTTTTATCTCCTGCGAATCGTATCCCCGCGTACCGTCCGAACTGTTAGCGTTATATCCGGGAAATTCCCAGTATGTACGCTGTAATGGTTTAGGCGGCAGGGTCTGCTCGGCAGATGTTTTGGAAACTTCGTCGATACCTGCATTGAAATACGAAACCACGACGTACTTTCCCTCCGTTTTTGCATTGGTCAGCACAGTAGCCGTTTCACTGGGCAGGACGGTTATTTCGGTTTTGCCGCCGGCAGCCGTTTCGTAGCTCACCACGCACCGCGTCAGTTTCGAGTCAATGCTTCCCCATGCAATGGAATAGTCGTTGACGTCGTACAGAAACTTGAGGGCTGTTGCCTTGCGGGGCTGGAGGTTTTGCTCATAATCGCTGCCAAGCACCGTTGTTGTATTCGATGCGGAAAGCGAGCGATGTCCTTCGGCATCGCGCGTAACAAACTCAAAGCTGATGGCGCCTTCTGGAAGGTTTTCCAGTATATGTTCCATGTGAAATGCTCCGTTTTCGGTACGGTTAACGGCAACTTCGGCGGCTTTCTGTGTACCGCGCTCCCTCCATGTTATTTCAACTTTCGTTATGCGCGGATCTGCCTGCAACATCCACTCGAAACGGGCGCGGTACATACCGGGGTACGCTTTCAGAGAATCGACAACGCCGGTATAGATTGCTTCGCCACGGTCAATATATTCCTGATGCAGGCTGTTCATGTCGCTGCAGCCGGTCAGAAGCAGACCGGCTAACAGAGTGTAAAAAATAATATAAATCTTCATTATTTTTAATTTAAAATTTTTAATTGGCTTTCTCGAATGTCATTGACAAAAAGTTGGAGTCGTTGTTGAAATGGAATACGACTCTGTGGCGTCCCGCCGTCAGCCTGATGGAGGGCGTAGCCTTTACGTCTATCCAGTTTTGCCAGTCGTTAGCGCTGGGAGCAACCATATTATTTGTATGTATCACGTCGTCCACAGTTATGCGGAATGCGCAGTCGCCGCTGGAGCGGGCAACTTTAGCCGTGATGGAATAGTCGCCTTCGTCGATTACGTCCACCGAATAGGCTAACCATTCGCCGGCAGCCGACCAGCCGACATTACCGCCATAAGCGTTGTTTTCTATGTCCACGTCGGGACTGTTGGAGTCGCCGTTTGCGCTTCGATAGTTGTATGGTCCGCTATTGCCGGCAGAGTTATCGTGGTAGCCCACGCCCTCGCCTCCGGTGTCGAAGTTAAGCGCGGAAAGCACATACGGCGCAGCAAATGAAATGAGATGCGGACCCTTGAACGGAAATGAAATACCAACGTCCACCTTTATTGTACGGTTCATAGACGGGTCGGCAAGCAGGGCAACCGTAACGGTAGTTCCTCCAATTGCAATGCCTGTTACCACGCCGTCCTTCACCGTAGCCACTTCGGGGTTGGCGCTTGTCCATACCAGTTCATCGTCGGTAGCGCCGTCGGGCAGCACCTGTATTTCTACGACTTTTTGCTCACCCGGAGCTACCTGTACATCGTCGAATACACGTATGCTTTCCGTCGGCACTTTGTACACGGTTATTGCAGTTTCGCTTTTCAGCGAAGCATTTTCAGCGGAAGCGACCGTGATTACAGCGTTTCCTTCCGATATGCCCGTAACTCTGCCGACAGACATGCCTGCTATGATTTCTTCTGACACCGTAGCTACCGCAGGGTTGCTGCTTGCCCACACAAACTGCTGGTTTGCTTCTTTGGGGTATGCAACTGCATGAATACCGATGACTTCCTTTATCTTGACGGTTGCGCTCGAAGGCGACACTGTCATTGTTTCCGGCGGGACAGAAGTTTTACTGTCCTCGCACGACGACAGCGCCGTCGCGTATGCCAATATCATGAAAACAATATACTTTTTCATATCTTACTGATTTTTTTATACGATTAAAAATTTCAAATTACTGTCCCCAAAATTCCAGTTCGTGTATTGTTATGGTATTGTCTTTGTTGCCTACCCACGTGGCGTTGATAACAAAGCGCACGTAACGGACAGAAATATTGGACAGCATAAATTCATGTCCGGCGTTAGCCTGCGACACGTCGGCGTCAGAGGTCTGACCCATCGGCAGTCCCGAAGGTTTTGCTATTTCAAAGTTGCCGAACGGAGTCCAGTCCTGTTTCCAGTCTTCGAGCCAGTATGGGTTGGGCGATCCGTCGTCCAGAGTTTCGGGGTGTTGTCCAAGCTGGAGGTCGGCAGTTCCCCACAGTTCAAAAAGTCTCGGATTGTGGTGCGAATACAGGAAATTTTCTGCCCACCTGCCTTGCCACAGCACAAATCTGTTAGGAGTGAAGCTGCTGCCAAGGTCGATTGTAAAGAGTATAGGCGTTTGGAAGCGGTATTCGGAGAGCGCATGATTTTCAGCCGAATGCCAGCTGATATTTCCTGTTCCGACTTTATTGCCGTCGAACATCCAACTGAACGACTGTCCGTTCTGTTCGGAATTGTTGTCGTATGGCAGAACGCGCTGCACCGCACCGGCTTTCAGCTCGCGTTTCGGGGTTATATCTCTGCTTCTGATGCCGGAGGAATTGCCCCACTGGTCGGTAACCATCACTCCGAAACGGCGTTTAACGATGGCATACGGTCTGAAAGTCCATTCGCCTTTTTTTGCGGACGAAAAATGGATACTTCCTTCGTTGAGCTGCCCCAGCGTATCAGCGGCAAACAGGGTGATGCCCATGTCTGCGCCCGACGGGTTATCCCACTTTACCAGCACTCCGCCCCAGCCAGCTTCGACGGTCATCGATTCGAAAACAGTCTCGAATGGCGGTCTGTCCGGCGTAAAGGTAACATTAATGGGCGTGGAACGGTTTTCGCTGTGGTCAACAAGGCAGAGTTTCATTTCCACCGGTGCTACAGCGCCCAGTCCCAGCACTGTCAGGCAGTTATCGAACGCCGAGGCGCGTACTGTCCAGTCTTTGCCCTGAAACCTGAAATCGCCTCTGACGTATGAAATATCAGTTTCCTTAGGCAGCGAGTATGTAATTTTCGCTCCACCTGGTAGCGGCTCCACTTTTACGTCCGCAGGAGGCGGTGGCGGAGTGGAATCAACGGAGGTCTGTCCGATGGGAGCATCAGTGCAAGCTCCTGAGGATACAAGCAGACCAAGAATATAAATAATAAACCTGTTCATTTTCGATTTTTTTAGTTTTACTAACATATCAATTTATTTATTACATGTTACTGACTGTCTCCTGTACCCCATCCCGGATTTTGTTTTAGATTGGTATTGACAATTAGCGTGCTAACCTTGATAGGCCAGAGATAGTCCTTTGGCTGGAAGACGCGGTTTGTCCAGACGTTGGTTACCTTATAATAATCTTCCGGCTGTGCCTTCTGATAGTTCCATCCGCGCACGGGTTCGTTCATATATTGCATGGCATCGTTCCAGCGGCGCAGATCCCAGAAGCGCTGCCCCTCGAACGAGAGTTCTATCAGGCGTTCGCGCTTGATTATTTCGCGCAATCCTTCCTTCGTGTTGGGCTTGTCCGGTTTGGTGGACTGCGCCCACGATTCCTTCACGCCTTTCAGTCCTGCACGTGTGCGCACGAGGTCTATCCACTTGTACGTTTCTTCACTGGGACCTCGCGTTTCGTTCAGCGTTTCGGCATATAGCAGGTAAAGGTCGGAGAGGCGTACCAGCGGGAATGAATACGGTTCTGCGATAAAATTATTGGAATTTGCCGCAAATGCCGATTGCGGATTGACTAATTTCTTGATTACATAACCGCACACGTTGTGTTCCGATTTGCTTCTCATTCCGCTGGTTTCGCCCTGTCGCATCTCCAGCACGAAACTGTTGTCTTCGGTTCGTCCGGCGCCCTCGAACACTCCTCTGTCAAAACTCAGCCATGCGTGAAAACGCGGTTCTCTGTCGAAGTTCAGGGCGGCTGTGGTATGGTTGAGTCCGATGTAGAACCGGTGATTTGCGTCCCCTTTCCGCGTCCCGTACCTTCCCTCGTAGTCCCATGCGGGGTCTTCGTCGATGGGAATACCGGCGCTGGTGTAGAACTGTTCGGCTATTTT
>JAIROW010000269.1 GCA_031257315.1 Prevotellaceae bacterium | reverse complement strand
CAGAAAACGGAAAAACAATCATGATTCAGCACGACGTTACGTCGCCACGCCCATACAACCGGCTGTATCAAATATCTGGAACAAAAGGTTTTGCTTACAAATACCCTGTACCCGGAGGCTATGCCCTGAACAAAAACGAACTGGACAGCACGCTTGTAAAAGATTACAAACACATAAACGCACATGAGTTCATACCGGCAGCGCTCAAAGATACTCTGATGAAAATATACCGTCATCCGATAATCGCTGACATCGAAGAAAGGGCAAAAAAGGTCGGAGGACACGGCGGAATGGATTTTATTATGGATTACCGCCTGATATACTGTCTGCAAAAAGGACTTCCGCTCGACATGGACGTATATGACCTTGCCGAATGGTGCTGTCTTGTACCGCTGACAGAAGTTTCTCTTGACAATAATTCCGCTCCTGTTGAAATCCCCGATTTTACGCGCGGAGCATGGAATAAACTGCAAGGACTGAAATTTGCGCAATAAATTTTATTATTGTTTCATTTTTTATTATTTTAAATTTTATATAGTAATTATGACAAAAAAACAGGGCTGTCTCAAAAAAAATTCGTCATTGCGCTAAACCGGTAAAATCCGGAGATTTTTTATAGTCTTGCAATCTTTCTTTGTCGCGTTATGACAATAATTTTTAGCAGCCTTGTTTTTATGTCTGTGCAGCGCAAAATCTTGTATGATAGTTAAAATACACCCCGACAGCCCAAGCGAAAGGGAAATAAACAGAGTTGTCAAAATATTGCAAAACGACGGAGTTGTAATATATCCGACCGATTCGGTCTATGCCATGGGATGTTCGCTACGCAGCAAAAAAGGATTTGAAAAGATTGTAAAAATAAAAAATATCCATAAAAAGGAAAAAGCAACATTTTCTCTGATATGCGAAAGTTTAAGCAACCTGTCCGATTATGCAAAAGTTGATACTCCCACATTTAAAGTCCTGAAAAAAAATTTGCCCGGAGCATTTACATTTATACTGACAGCTTCTAACAGAGTCCCTGAAAAACTGCTCGGAAAAAGAAAGCAAATCGGTTTGCGAATCCCCGACAACAAAACAGTTATGGAAATTGTTAAACATCTCGAATGTCCGCTGTTAAGTACGTCAATCAGACTGGACGACGATTTTATCGAATATATAGGCGAGCCGGAACTGATAAACGAAAAATTCGGGAAACTGGCAGATATATGTATCGACGGCGGAACCGGAGGTCTGATCCCCTCGACAATTGTTGACTGCACAAATGACGAATTTGAAATCATACGGCAGGGAAAGGGAGAATTAATAATGTAAAATGAGACGTAAAAAAATATGCAAAATGAAAAAATATTTTCACTGAAATGGTTTGTCAACTACGGACAGCTGATTGCAGGGACATTTTTTATGGCGCTTTCCTTTGTCCTTTTCATTTCGCCGTATAAATTTGCACCCGGAGGCGTTTACGGAATATCAATTATGCTTCACCACCTGTACGGCATGTATCATTTTTCGCTGGAAAATTTTCTGGGCGCGACGTTGCCCGGCAATCTTGACATTAGCACAGCTGCAATATGTATGGATATTCCACTGTGTATTACCGGAATAAAAATTCTCGGCAAAAAATTCGGCGTCAAAACCGTAATCAGTTTTCTGACCCTGGCGCTGTTCACATTTATACTTGAAACGCTGTACGGCTACGAACCATTTGTTGACGATATGATGCTGTCTGCTGTTTTCGGCGCCGTTTTTCTGGGGCTGGGCTGCGGCTTGATATTCCGCATCGGAGCGACTTCGGGCGGAACAGACATTATTTCAATGATATTCTCAAAAAAAACAGGTATTTCACTGGGAACAATGGTTATAATTGTCGATTCCTGCGTCGTAATGTTTTCGCTTGTCGCGTTCAAGGACATAAAAATTCCATTATACTCATTCATAATAATTTATATAACTGGACGGATTGTAAATGCAGCCGTCTATGGTTTCAGAAACATAAAAACGCTTCTGATTGTATCGGACAGGCACGCCGAAATTTCCAGATTTATTCTGAGCCTTGATCGCGGCGGAACAATTTTATACGGAAAAGGCATGTACACCGACAATTCAAAAAATATAATATTCACCAATGTCAATCCCAAGGAAGTCAATTTAATACAGCGCCACATACGCGATGTTGACCCCGAAGCATTTATTACAATAATAGACGCGGGACAGGTTGTCGGCGAAGGTTTTCGCAGCATACACGACGTTACATGAACGATACCGAAAAAAAATAAATTTTCCTCATGATAATTTAATGCGAAAACAGCGGCTAAAATTCATTTTTAACCGCTGTTTTTAAATATAGTTTATGTAACATTGCTGTCGCAACTATCTTTTTATTGAAAATCCAAAGAACTGTATAAAATCTCATTTGTCCGTCCATACGCCGTCCAGAAGTCAGGATTAGTTAAAAAGTGTTAAAAATTTTTAACCGGTATCCGTAATATTTTCACACTTTTTTTACAAATAATGAAAAAATGTGTGAAAACATGTTAAAATATGCAAAATGTTAACACAAAACATATAAAATGTTATTTTTTTTCATACTTTTGCGGACTTTTTGAGAAGTTTTTGATATAAATGTGTTATTTGAAATTATGTTATGAAAATAAAAATTGTCTTGTTTTCTGTCTTGTTTTCTGTCTTGCTTGCGCTTGACCTCTCCGCTCAGGGAAATTACCTGTATCCGCAGTTTATTACAGGAGAAATTTATTATAAAAATACTGCAATAACTGCATCGTTGAATTACAATATCTTTACGTCTGAAATACTGATGATGGACAATATGCGCGAAAAACGGCTGCCCGACATAACGCTTATTGAATATGTCGCAATTGGCAAAGACAGATTTATCCCTCTGTCGGACAATGTTTTTGGAAAAATTATTTTTGAAGAAGACATGCTCGTTCTTGCGGAAAAATATTCTGCCAGCGTTTCTGCCGCAGAAAATGTGAAATCAATATCAAGATCGTCGGCAAGTAAATTGCTCGAATCGGGTAAACCGTTACCCAAAGGCATTTCAATAAAAATTGACAGTTCGTACTGTTTTTACAAATATCGAAAAGAAAATCAGATTTTCTACCTGCCGGGAACAAATGTCGGTCAGGCAAGCAGGTCGGGCATCGTCAAACTTTTTTCAAAGTATAAAGACAGGATTGATTCGTTTATTGGAGAAAACAGTATAGACTTTTCCAATGTTGAAAAACTTAAATTGATAGTTTCATTTTGCGGAAAATTTATGTAAATAATATTAAACAAATATAAATCAAAATCATGAAATTTTGTTACATGTTTCTATTATTTATATTATACAGCTCTCATACCGGTTCGCAAAATCTTGAACAGATTAATTCTGCCATGATATTTAAAGACCGGTGTTTTTCAGACAGAATAAAATCCGTAAAACTGTACAGGTCTGACAGTCAGATTAACGACCCTGTTATAAACCTGTATTCCTCTGAAACTGTTACGCTTGTATTCGACGAACTGCTCAACGAAGACGAAGACGAAAGCGATTATTATTACACGGTTGAGCATTGCGACGCCGACTGGGCTAATGAAAGTCTGCTGCTGCAAAACGAATATATGGACGGTTTTAAGGAAAACAGTTTCGACCGGATTTTTCATTCGCAAAACACAAGAATTAATTACCGTCATTTTCATCTTGACATACCAAACTCAAATGTCAGGCTGAAAATTTCTGGCAATTATTTTGTTAAGGTATTCGACCGTAAAAATTCCAACCTTGTGTTGCAAAAAGGATTTTCGGTTGTAGAACCTGTAACATCGGTTAATGCCTCGTTTTTGCCGAAAATACTTTCCGATTGCAGTCAGCAGCTCGATATTAAGGTGAAATACAACACCTTGCATGTTGCAGACGCTTATTCAAATCTGAAACTGCGAATAGAACAAAATTCGACGAGGGTACCGGGAAGCAAAATTCCAGTTGTCGCATTTTCGTATCCGCAGTATGCCGACTATACGCGCACAGACAAAAACAAATTTGGCGGATTTAACGAATTTCGATCTTTCGACACCCGCTCGCTGATGTTTAACGGCGAAGGCGTTGCCGGCAGATATATTAACAATAATGAAGTTTTTGAAGTGAGCCTCACTTTGGACAACGTACTCGATTCGTACACATCTACAAAAGACATAAACGGAAAGTACATGATTGCTTCGGAATATGCCACATTCCCCGAAATACAGTCCGACTATGCAGAAGTAATTTTTACGCTGTCGGCAAACATTCTGATAGAAGGCAGACTGTTTCTGTTCGGAGAGTTGACAAACTATTCATTGTCAGACAAATATGAATTGAAATTTGAAAACAATATCTACCGCTGCAAGGCGCTTTTGAAGCAGGGATATTATAATTATCGATATGTGATAGTAAAACCGAACGGCGAAATAGACATGTCGCGTACCGACGGCTGTTTTTTTGAAACAAAAAACGCTTATGGCATTTACGTATATTACAGGTCGCAGGAAAACAACAGATGCGATCATCTGGTTGGATTTTCAATGCTGAACAGCAAATAAAAAAACTGTAAGTTTACGACAGAGTACGATAAAAATTGTCGCATCAGGCAACATCTACCCACCACAGATTGTTGCTATTTGCGACAATTTTTTTTTTACATGGAGATTAAGTCGGTTGATAAACATGTATAAATTCTGGCATTACAATTGCCGTAAATCTGTCCTGCAAGTCTGGCTGTAAATAAATGTAACATGACAAAAAAACATTCGTCAGAAATTTTCCGTCAAGGAAATCATGTCAAAAGAAAACACATACCAACGTGAACCAAAAAATCTCGTATGACAGACATCTTTTATGGCAAATTTCAGTTATCAATAGCTGATAACTGAAATTTTAACATTCAAAAATTTACAGTATGTAAATTTTAACTTAATCGGCAAATATTCCAACAATATATGTGCAACGATTTATTTTTTCAACAATTCGTCAATATGCGCAAGTTTTTCCAGAGTTTCGTCAATATAAAAATGCAGTTCGGGAACCGTGCGCAGCTGATGCCGTACTTTTTTTCCAAACTCTGCTCTCATGGTTTTTGTTTCGGACACAACCTGTTCGAGAGTTTCCTTAGCCCTGTCGGAAGGGAAGATGCTGAGATATACTTTCGCTATTGACAGATCGGGAGAGATTCGCACTTCGCTAACTGTAATCATTGCTCCCTTGTAGGCTGCCATGCCGCGCAACTGGAACATTTCGCCCAAATCTTTCTGTATCTGACGCGCTATTTTTAACTGTCTTTTTCCATCCATTTTATCTATTTTTTTAATTATTGAATTATAAATTTGTGTAAAGTACGTAAACATATTTCGGGTTCTTCGATAAAACCGAGATGTCCCGAATTTTCGAGCATCAGGACTTCCGCTTTTGGGAATCTGGTAATGAGAGAGTTAGCCGTATCTTCTGTAATATGTTTGTCCTTTTTGCCAAAAATCATCAGTAGCGGTTTATCAAATCCGGCAAGAAAATCATTCATGTCTTTTCTGTTTTTCATTCCGTTCAGACATGCAATAAATCCCTCAGAATCAGATATTTCAGCGCTTTCTTTGATCATATCGACATAATCGTCCGTTACTTCCGGTATTGCAGAAGCAAACATGTTCGGAAGACTTGTTTCGAGAATCTGGTTGAGTTTCTGTTCCCTGATAAGTTTTATTTCCCTGTCTCTGTTCTTTTTTTTATCTTCCGAATCGGGGTTTGGAGTCGAATGGAAAAGGCAAAGTTTTTCTACGAGTTCAGGATATTTTTCGGCAAAAGCCAGCGCCACATATCCCCCCATCGAATGTCCTGTTACAGTGGCTTTTTCGATTTTTGCACTGGTAAAAACGTCGGCAATAACATCAGCCATAAAATCCATACTGTTTTCACCTTCGTTTGTTCCCGACAGTCCATGTCCGGGCAAATCCATCACAACGATGCGCAAATTCGGGTCGGCATCGCATATCATATCAACAAAATCTGTCCACACTTCATTTGTTTCGAGGTAGCCATGCAGAAAAACGGCAGTCCGGTCTCCTTTTTCGTTGATTTCGTTTATGTAAACAGGTATATTCCTGCAAGTTTTAAAATATTCCATATACTATATAATTTTTAAATTAACATTCTCCGGTATCTAAAATACGTATAATAAAAACGGCATAGGAATTTTGACAAACAGCTTGTTTTCAGTATTTTTACAGCATCAAACATCGTATAAAATTCAAATGCGACAAAACAAAGGTATAACAAATATCCCAAATTTGCAAACATTTTTACGAAGTGAAATACTCTTTCTGCGCCACGCTCGAAAATATTTTCAGAAAAAGCATTATCTTTGCCCGCATTAAAAAGTTGAAAAAAAGGATTTGTCTTGATAAAACATAATTAAAAGATGGATATTTATACCGATGAATATTTTATGAAAAAGGCGATTGCAGAAGCAATGATGGCTTATGAGAAAAGGGAAATTCCAGTAGGAGCGATAATCGTGTGGAATAATCGAATAATAGGCAGGGGACACAACCTTACGGAAACGCTGAACGACCCTACGGCTCATGCCGAAATACAGGCAATAACTGCGGCGACAAGTACTGTCGGAGGAAAATATTTGAACGACTGTACTTTGTATGTTACTTTGGAACCTTGCGTGATGTGTGCCGGAGCCTGTTTCTGGGCGCAACTGGGCGCAGTTATTTTTGGCGCCAGCGACGAAAAGCGCGGGTTTTCGACTGTCAATGCAAGTCTCTTTCATCAGAAAACACGTGTAACAGGCGGAGTACTGAAAGACGAATGTTCCGATATGCTGAAATCGTTTTTTGCAAAAATAAGAAGAGAAAATCCGTAACTGACTATTGTGTTTTTCATAAAACAGTTAAAAAGCCGTCCTTTCGGGGACGGCTTTGATAAATATCAGGAATACTGTTTTTTACTTTAACGATTTGACGATTGATTCAAACGTTTCAGGATGATTCATCGCAAGATCGGCTAATACTTTGCGGTTCAACTGGATATTGTTTGCCGCCAGTTTGCCGATAAATTGCGAATAAGTTAATCCGTACATGCGTACACCTGCATTGATACGCTGTATCCACAAAGAGCGGAAATTTCTTTTCTTCGTTTTGCGGTCGCGGTACGCATAGGTTAAACCCTTTTCGTAGGTATTTTTTGCTACTGTCCACACATTTGCGCGAGCCAAAAAATAACCTCGCGTCTGTTTTAAAATTTTCTTTCTTCTTGCTCTTGAAGCAACATGATTTACTGATCTTGGCATAATTTTTCTTTTTTTTTGACAGCCGGCGTTTTCCGTTTTTTTACTGGAAAATCTTATATGCCCGGCTTTCCGGTTAAAAACTCAAAAACTCTTAATATTACAAATTAATTACATTACCAACATTTTTTTAACGCGCGATTTATCTACATCGGCAATAATTCCGAAATGGGTCAAACTGCGTTTTTGTTTTGTTGTCTTCTTAGTTAAAATATGCCTTTTATAGGCATGTTTACGTTTAATTTTACCTGTTCCGGTAACGTCGAAACGTTTTTTAGCACCGGAATTTGTTTTCATTTTTGGCATTTTCCTAAATATTTAAATTTATCCTGATATTTATTTCTATTTCTTTTTTGGTTTGGGGACAATAATCAATATCATTCTTTTACCTTCGAGTTTTGGCAAAAATTCAACTTTACCAACATCTTCAAGATCGCTTGCTAACCTCAGGAGCAAAATTTCGCCCTGTTGCGAAAACAATATTGAACGTCCCTTAAACAATACAAAGGCTTTAACCTTGTCTCCGTTTTCGAGGAAACTTCTTGCATGTTTCAGTTTGAACTGATAGTCATGTTCGTCGGTGTTCGGACCGAACCTTATTTCCTTCAATTCGGTTTTCACCGACTTGTCTTTCAACTCTTTCTGTCTTTTTTTCTGTTGATATACATATTTTTGATAATCAACAATACGACAAACCGGCGGTTCTGCGTTGGGAGAAATCTCAACCAAATCCAGACCCTGCGATTCGGCTATTCCAATAGCGGTGAAAAGCGGATATACTCCCGGATTTTCCACATTATCCCCAACAAGGCGAACTTCCCTCGCCACAATTTCACGATTTACCCTTACCGAGGATTCTGAAGAATACTTCTTGTCTCCCTGCCGGATAATGTTGTTTTTCCTTACTATATTAGGTTTCTTGAAAGGTGTTGCAATAACTTAATCCTCCTTTTTAATTGTTTATACTAAAATTTCAACTGTTCATACCAAATTTCGTGGCACAAAAGTACGAATATTTTTTGAATTATTTTATTTTTTTTTTGCATTTTTTTCACCATGATTTGTTTAAATATCATATAATCAATATATTATATGGCTTCTAAGATTTATAATTTTTTGAAAAAAACGGCAATATTATATGTCGTAAACGCTTTTTATTCAGGAAAAATTTGCCAGTCGCGGCAATCGTTTTAATGGAAAATGCCGTTTCCGTGTGAACCCTGAACCACATATATGGTTTGCCATGACGGGCAAATTTTTCAACCCGATTGATTTATCCATCAAACTCAGCGTTATCAAATTCTAATCTTTACTCTGTCTTTATTTTCTTCAATTTTTCGTTTGCATTAATTACCGGAAAATACATCATTTCAACTTTTGCGGGGTTGAGAATATATGTGCCTGTATAGCGAGGCAAAAGTTCTATGTCGTATTGGTAGATACCTTTCGGCAGTTTTTCGCAGAAAATCACAACCCTGTCTTTGAAATACTCGCGATAGACTTCGTAATTTGTGTATGATCCGTTTTTGTTGAGGTAACTGCACGAAGCCGGTATTGGAACTTCTATCATTACATATTCGGCGTTTTCGCGTTTCACGTTTACTGTAACTGTCAGCGTTACAGGCGTTCCAGCATAACGCGCGTTTATTGACGTATGTACGTCGAAAACGTCGTTTGACCTGGCGGCTGTTACGTGTTTCATTTTATAGACGGAATAAATCAGCGGCATACCGGTTTCTTTTTCAATATGAAGCCGTTCGCCGTTTTTAAGCGTTGTTGAATATGGAAATTCTGTAATGGTTCTGTTTTCTTTGCCTTCAAGCCTGACTGTTGCAAGATTGTCTTTTACAGCAGACGCTGCCAGCAAATCGGGTAATACGGTCATTATTGCCGACGAAGTTTGATATGTATTCCATCTGTTCTGCTTTGTTCTGAGAATATACATTTGCACGGGCGTTTTCAGGTGATGCAGAGCAGAGTCGGCAGATATGATTCGATATGCTATCAGCGTGGCTTCAAGAGTATTACCTGACATCAGACCGTATATGCCGTCATCAAAATAAATGCCGCCGAATATGTCTTTTTTCTGATATTTCAGCAGTTCTTGCGCCGACCAGTCAATTTTTTGTTTTTGTCTGATTTCGAGCAACAACATTTTTTCTTTAAAGTACGATTTGCTATTCCAGATTTTTTTTGCGCGGGCTATAGAATCGTCAATATATTCGAGCCGTGCAATATGTCGGTCGCACAGATTGAGCGCCGTGCGATAATTCTGTACGGTTCCGGCTTCAGACAGCACATTGAGCATTTCCACATCGTGGAGCGAAATACTGCGATAATGTTCAATGTCTGCATAATCCTGTTCAATTGTCGAAAGATTGAGATTGACAGGGTATCCCGACTTCCGCGCCAGATTAAGCGCTCTGATTACGTGCGCCGATACCCAGTACGAAGTGGAAGACGCATTTCCAAACCATGACCACAATTTTTTATCGTTGCGATTATTGTCAAGTTTTTTTATGATTCCTGTAATACGTTTATCATGCGTAAATGGTTTGCCTGTATAATTTTGGTATAATTTAAAGTGAAGCAGCCCAATGAGTTTCGACGCTAACTGTTCGTTGCAGTCGTAACGATAGCTGGCGAGATAAAGAGCGTCGTCCATGTATATGTCCAGCTGATTGGCGGCAAAAGAAACGTGTATTTCTTCTTCGTCGTCGGCGATAATGTCGCGGACGTCGCCGTTTTGCAGAAATTCAAGCGTGCCGTCGGCAATTTCCGCGCCCTGCCTCACTACGGAAATTGTGCGTTTTTCTCCGTCGGAATATCCGTCGCTGCGTCTGAACATATAAGTTGCTGTAATGCTGTCGGTTGAAGAAGGCGATACCGGCAACCTGTCCTGTCGTGAAGACGAAAATTTAACCGGTTCGTTTAATATGGTATCACTATCGACAGAAAAAATTACCGTCCCGTCAATTTCTTTATCCGCAGTATAATTACGAATATTTCCAGCAAAACAGGACGAATCGCCGACAACGAGAAATTGCGGAGTTTTGAGTTCACCCATTATCGGTTTGTACGACCTGATATATTTTCGCGCAGTTCCAGTTTTCAGCTGTCGGTTCATGGCGTAAACAACAGTGTTCCATTGCGTTATATTGTCGGGAAAAGTAACTGTAAACCGTGCTTCGCCGTTCCTGTCGGTATAAATATCGGGACGCCAGAAGCCCACGTCCGAAAAATTATTGCGCAAGCCGTTCAGTTGCAGCAGATTTTCGTACAGTTTGTTTTCTGCCTGAATAGTTTCATTTTCAGCATTGTCCTCAACTTTTTCGGGGGGCGATTGAGTCTCGGAGAAAGCCCCTGCAATGCTTGTTACAGAGTAAGAAATGCTTTTTTTTCTTATTCCCCCGTAAGCTGTTACTATAACTTCTTCGAGCATTAACTCGCTGGGTTCGAGTTGTACTGTTAATTCTTCTCCTTTGGTTACTTCTATTTCTTTTATCTCGTATCCTAAATACAATACTGTCAATGTGTTGTGATAGCTGTCAACGGCTATTTTGAAACGTCCGTCAATATCGCTGATTACTCCCGATTTTGTACCTTTAAGAATAATGGAAGCGCCGACAAGCGGTTCGCCGTTTTCGTCCAGAATTACGCCATGCACCATGTCTCCGGTAATTTCTGTCCAGTATAAATAATAAATATCGTTTTGCCGGATTTCATTTTTCATGCGCCATTCGCATGGAGAAAACTCAAACAGACTTAACCATTTTTGCGAAAGCGAATCCTTTTTGTGCAAAGGTAATTTGTTCATATTTAAATCAATATATGTTCCATTTCTTACAGGGAGACTGTTAAAACAGAGATAATTTCCACTGTTGTAAAGCAGAATTACGTCGTAAATGCCGTTCAGAAAAATATCTGAACGGTATTTTGATTTCGGCTCAAAATTGTATCTTGCCGGATATATTATTTCTCCGGTTTTTACATTGCGAAACAGAAGGTTACAAACGCTGCCGGAATCCTTATCCATAGGCAGAGTGAAATTTAAATCAAATTCGTTTTGCATCAGATGCAGACGTTTGGGACGCCACGAAAGGTCGCGTCGGCAGTTTTCGACAATTTTATTAAAAACGCTGGCTGTGAGCGCAAAGTCGTTGATTTTTGCAAAATTGCCGCTCGATGAAAACCTGAGCGCATTGGGTACGGCTGCAAACGGATATTTATATACCATGTTATCCTCATATTTATACATATATCCACCCTCGTGTCGGTATTTTATTCTGTCAAGATACTGCATGTAGCCTTGCGGCAACGGACCTGCGGTTACATAATCTTCAATCCGGTTAAAACATTCGTGAAAGACAGGATAGACATTTGCGCTGTCTTTCAGGTATGTATATGCACAGATGTCTGCAACTGGAATTTTTGAAACATACCGGCTGTAAATTTTTTTCTCCTGTTCGGTAAAATACCTGTCAAGTTTAATTATTTTTGTTTTTGCGGGCTTGTAATCAATTTCCATGCTGAAAATTGTTTTTTTGCCTTTTTCAAATGTCAGAGAATCAAGGATTACGGCGCAGTCGTGCAGGCGAAGAACAATTTTGTGAAATCCAGTGTCCGCAACAGGAAATGAATATGTTTTCGGTTGGTTTGTCCATGAAAAATACGCCGGTTTGCCGTCAATTTCTACGACATAAATATCCACCGACTGCCCGTTTTTCATAACAAACGGCGCAAACTGCGTAACGGAATCGGGCGTTGAAACTGTATGCGTAAAAAGTTTTCCGCGCGGATATATAAAACGATAATACACAGCTGTATCAAGTTTTGCTATCCCGTTCCAGAAACGGTAGTCGAGAGGCGCTTTGGACGAATATTTTCTTCTTGAAACCGAATAACTTGACCTCTGCTCGCGCGATTGCGGCGATGCTCCGTAATATGGCAAATCGGGCAGAAAATAATTAAGCTGTGCATTGTATGCAAATGCCGTAATATCAACGTTTTTCACCGGTTTGCCGAAGTTGTTTTTCACAGTTACAAGCGCATCAAGCGTTTGTCCGGGGTAAATGCGCTCTGGCAGATTTATATTTACGTCCAAAAATTCCGTTTTCGGCACAAATACGCGATGGTACGACTTTTCTTCGTCTCCCATGAAATAAAAAATTTCTACATAATGTTCAACATCGAGGTCTGTATTCGGATACCTGAAATCGAACTCTTTGCCTGCACCTTTTTCAAGCAGTGTATTTCCCTGATAAATATACCATGAAAGATTTAAATTCAATGGATTAATTAATTTCACATTGAATGAATCAGCCAAAATTCCACCTTCAATATTAAGTTTTGGATTGATATGACAGCTTTTTACCGTTTGTCTGTGCAAACCGTTTAGCAGCCTGAAATCGAACTGCTTAATCGACTGATTAAAAGTTTCTTTATATGGCAGCCTGACAATTTTGCCTTTCTTTTCGCCATTGTAGCAAAGTTCTGCTTCTGTTTGCATTTCTTTGCCCTGAAAACTGTATATAAAACATATCGTATCGTTGACGGTACTGTGGGCAATATTGTGTTTCGATTTATAAAATACGGCATGATTTCGCGATGTTAACATCTGATTGTCATGAGTATATACTTTCACATTAACCTGATATTCGCAGTCAGATTCTCCGAAAATGTCGGGCGGGATACTGACTGTGGAAGGTTTATCATTGTTCATGTCAATTTGCTTTGCAAACAGAATATCGGGCAAAATAAGTAAATCTGTATAAGAATTTAATACATTTTTTCGTGTAATGGTGATTTCCGCTTTTCTGTCCTGTAAAAATAAACCGTTTGCGTCCACCGCTTTGATTTCAATTCGATTGGTATCGGGAAAATACTGAACATTTGATTCAAATTTTGTCTCTATTTTGCTGTCATGTAACTCATAATCTTCATAACTAAAATTTGTATTTGCAATTATCTGTCCTTTTTTATTGCGCAGCTGCAAATTACAGTTACTGTCGAGTCTGAGTTTCAGCGAATCGTGCAGTACAAATTTGCCTGCATAACCTCCCTGATGATATGGCGATATTTTCGATATTTTTTTATACGCAGTATTATGCAGCCACACTTCCAGTTCTTCGGTAAGCGGACGTTTTTGCTGCGACAGCGCATACGACTTGAAACGCACGGAGTCGCCCGGTTTGTACTTGTTTTTATCTGTAATCATATAACTGTAAAAATCAGGACGGTAACTGTTGTTTTTACCATACCATGACAGATAGACAAGATGTTTTGACATATCGAGTATTGTTTCAAATCCGTCAAGTTTCACAGACAGAATACGTTGAGTGTTTTCCGAAGCGTCGTTTATCGAATATGTTTTGCTGATTTTATCGAAAGGCACATTGACATCAAAAAGACGAAACCGTCCTCTGATTTTCACTGTGGCATCGTCGCGGATATTTCCATCTGAATCAACTATTTGCAATGTAAAGACGCCGTATTCTTTGAACAGAAAAATTTGAAACGGAATAACAGGCGCATAATTCAGCATTACCTGATTGCCTTGAATACGGGCAAAAATGAAGTGTCCCTGTTTCGGCTGCTCTTTCCATTCGCCGGCAAACGAGCCAACAAATGTATGCAACATTTTAAATCCTAAACTGTCCCACGATTTGCTTTTGATTAATTTTTCAGCTTCGCGATTACTGATTTTAAACACAAACGTTCTGTCGATATTGTCGCGCCAATTAATTGTTTGCGCATACGTCGAAAAGCAAAATATTAACGTCGTTATTAAAAATAGCGATTTTACAAAAATTTTCCATGAACTGTTCATTGTTTTTTTTGAATTAGTTATATAAAAAAATCTATCGGTTTAATTTTTGCAGTAGAAAATCTGATTCCTTTTAAACTCTCACTGTAAAACCTGACACAAAGATAACAGATAAGCCTTAAATCTGCAAAAAAAAATCTAAAATAAATGCAAAAGTTTGTATATAAAAACTTTACGTTTTGTGAAATATACCAAACAAACAGGGCGAACTTTTAAAGCCCGCCCTGCTGAACAAATTATTATATATTATACAGTCTTTTTCAAGTATTCAAAATTTCGGTCAAAAATCATACCTGTTAACGTTTCATGTCTGTTTAACGTTTTTTTCAGCAAAATGTTTCATTTTTCAGCTAAAAAATTTTTTTTATAAAATTTGACGCATAAATCCTTTTGTGTCAAACACTTTGCATTTAAATAACCGTACTGACCTGTTATTTTTGACGCTGCAAAGGTAATTATATTTTTAATAGCTTGTATATTTTTTAACATAATTTAACATGTCGCACAGCATAAAATAATGCTGTCATAAAATTGATATTTTTGATAAAGTTCTCTATATAAGTCAATTACTGTAAAAACAACGATAAATAAAAATAATGGTACAGGCATGTTTTTGTTTAATTTTTAACAGTATTTTTATGTTGTAAAACACTAAAAAAGACAAAAATTTGCCTGTTTGTTGTAAAAATCGGATTTTGTAGGCTAAAAATTTTACATGCTGTCGAACTTTTTTTTGTAATAGAGTTTATGTAAATTTAATTGAGTATATACTGGCTGAAAGCCAGAATTTACATAACCGTATGTCGTTTGACATACGGACAAACATAATCCCAAAAAACTGGCTGAAAGCCAGAA
>JAIROW010000255.1 GCA_031257315.1 Prevotellaceae bacterium | reverse complement strand
GCGGTATAAGCCAGACATTTACCTGCGACGGATATAAAGTCTGTGCCTTTGCCGTTGAAACTGTCGCTATAATCAGAACGGCGAACAACCGTATTCTATTGATAATCAAATTTTTCATATTTTTATGCCTGTTAATTTCTTAAAATTTTATTCTTTTAATGAAAAGACAAAATTACTGATTTTTTTGATACTTTGACAAATTTCATGAAAAAATTTGTTTATTGCTTATCAACTTTGTTAATTGCCACTTTCAATGTATTTCAAAAAATATTGTATTTTTGCAGAATTTATAAATAGTGCGAATCAGGGGTTGAAATGTCCATATAGGACAAAATTTTCATAACCGCAGGCGAGCGATAGCGTTGCCTGCGGTTGTGCGAAAGCGCCGAACTTGCCCGAATGGGCAAAACGCCTCAGTCGTTTTTGTCCTGCCCATTTCGTTGTCCGCAGGCAACGCTACGCTCGCCTGCGGTTATGATGGTTCGGCTTTTCAAGCCGTATATACTCAATTAAATTTACATAAACTCTATTATATCATTCAAGGCTATGTGATTGTAATGAATTGGATTAACCCAATAGCATTGAAGGCAAATATCTGATTTTCAATTATCACAATGTTCACAACTCCATGATTTTACTCTGTTGCAAGAGCCACACAGCAGTATTTTGTTTGCCAGATTACGTTTACTGCCTTGATATGGAATTGGTTGCGGTAACTTCATGTTAATAGTGCTTTCTTGAAATCTGATTTATATTTTACATTTTCTTGCAAAGGTACGGTTTTTTTCAGAATAGACATAGGAATCGACATTCGGAACATCAAAACTGATGCTCCGAACATCGAAATCGACGTTCCGAAACGATACATTTTTAATCCTGTAATCTCGTTTTGGTTAAAGATTGACCGTAAAAGTGTATTCGCCCGAACCTGCCTTTACGGAAGTTTCGTTTCCATTCGACACATATTTGAATTTGCCGTTTCCCGACGAAATATTTTTCGTATTATTTGTCGGAAGGATAATGGTTGCAGTTGTGTTTGCCGGAATTTTTACCGTCAACGTGAATCTGTTCTCTTCGATTTTCCACGAAGACGCTATCTCTCCGCGAATCGAATTGTACGAACCTTTAGCCCATGTCAATTTGCCTCCCAAACGTGGGTGAATGGTGAAATGTTCGTATCCCGGACTGTTAATGTCGTAATTGATACCGAGTACGTAACTGAATATCCATTCGCCAACAGAGCCTAATGCGTAATGGTCGAATGAGTTCATGCCCGACGGGTGTATTCCGCGTCCCTTAACATAAGCGTCCCAGCGTTCCCAGAGGGTTGTAGCGCCCTGATTTACTGCATATATCCACGACGGAAATCTTTCCGATTCGAGCAGCCGGTATGCAAGATCGGCACGTCCATAACGCACGAGTTCCTTCATAAGCATCTGAGTAGTTACCAGCCCTGTGGACATGCGATAGTCGTATTCTTCGAGACATTCGAGCAAATGTTCAAAGGCTTTGGCTCTGATGTTTTCAGGCAAAAGATTGAAATGAAGGGCAATGGCGTATGCCGACTGCGTGTTGCCGGTTATTTTTCCGTCGGCGTCCACAAAGTTTTTGACAAACGTTTCAGCTATCCGGTCAGCTAAATTGCCGTATTTTTCAGCGTCTCTGGAATTGCCCAGAACCGATGCGGTTTTCGACAGCAGACGCGCCGAATTTGCGAAAAATGCGGTATTGAACACATCGTCGGGCATTTGTCCGCGAGTGGTGTTATAGTTTTCGGGAGGGTCGGAAAACGTGTTTGCGTTGAGCCAGTCGTTATAGCTTGATACATGTTTTTGCCACAAAAGATTCGGATTTTCGCGGTGAATGGATTCTACATAGTTTTTCATTGCGTCGTAGTGTTCGCTTAAAATCTTTACATCGGCATAATTTTCATACATTCTCCAAGGAATAATTATACCTGCGTCAGCCCATGCCGGACCGCCATACCAGTCCATGCCGAAATCTGCGCTTCTGACCGAAGGAACAATGCTGTAAAACTGTCCATTGGGAGCGATTGCATCGCGCATGTCCTTTACAAATTTTGTATAAAAAGCAGCCATGTTCATATTGAAAATGCTTGTTTGTGAAAAAACCTGTGCATCGCCAAGCCAGCCGCAACGCTCGTCGCGCTGGGGACAGTCTGTCGGCACGCTGTGCATGTTGTTGCGCTGCGTCCACAAAATATTGTCGAACAGCCGGTTGAGTTTTGGATTTGAACATTCAAATTTTCCTGTTACCGCAGGGTCTGACGAAACAGCTTTGGCAACAATCATGTCGGCTGTCGGAGGCGTTTCAAGTCCCGATATTTCAACATACTGGAAACCGTGATACGTAAATCGCGGTTCAAAGAAATCATCGCCGCCCGAAAGCACAAAAACGTCTGTCTCTTTGGCGTATCCAAGTCCTTCGGTATAAATGCTGCCGTCGCTGTTTATCCATTCGCCGTGTCGCAGGGTTATCACCGTTCCGGCTTTGCCTTTGAGTTTTAGAGCGCACCAGCCCGCAATGTTTTGTCCGAAATTTATAATGTACCTGTCTTTGTATTTTGTGATTTCAACCGGTTTCAATTCGCGGTGAATACGTATCGGTTCATTTTTTTGAGCTTCAAGATTTTTTACTGCTGAGGTATCGACATAAACATGTTTCCAGTTTGCGTCGTCGTATTCGGGTTTGTCCCAGCCGTGAATAATTTTTCGAGCGTCGATAGTCTGACCGGCAAAATTATCGGCGGCAACAATATATCCGTCGGTATTGATTTTCCACGATTCGTCGGTAACGACGGTTTGAGTCGAACCGTCAATAAATTCGATTTGCAGACGGGCTATCAAACGTCTGTCGAGCCCGTAAAATCCACGCAGCGGAAAAGCGTTAGCCCACTGCCAGCGCACCGGTCCGAGTTCGCCGAGATACCAGCCATCGGCAAGAACGGCAGACAGCGTGTTCCAGCCTTTTTTGATTTTCCCGTTTAGATTATATGTCTGATACTGTACACGTTTGAAATAATCAGTCCATTCGGGAGCAAGCTGATGGTCGCCGACGCGCTCGCCGTTGACGCCCATTTCATAGTCGCCCAGCGATGAAACGTATAAAAATGCGTTTTTGATTTCCTTTACAACCTCAAATTTTTTACGAAGTAAAGGCGACGGTAAAAGCGGCGGATTATCGCCGATACCGTTGTCGAAACCAGTCTTTGCCTTATCCCAATGCTGTTTGACATAATCGACATAAAGTTTTGCCCTGTAATCGGGCTTGTCGCCGATCCATTGCGCCTGCCAGTCTTCGGGTTTCAAAATTCCCATGCCCCACATTGACGGCTGGCTCCATTTCGACTGTCCGGCATTTGTCCATACTTTGACTTTCCAGTAACATTTTTGGCTA
>JAIROW010000016.1 GCA_031257315.1 Prevotellaceae bacterium | reverse complement strand
ATTTATTTCACATAAATATACCTCAAAAAATAATTAACTCTGAGATTACTCTCTCTCTCTCTCTCTCTCTCTCTCTCTCTCTCTCTCTCTCTCTCTCTCTCTCTCTCTCTCTCTCTCTCTCTCTCTCTCTCTCTGGTAAAAATTAAACTGTCTGTACAAACTGTACTCACTCTGTCAATAGATACGACTGTTGACAACATTTGTTTGAGACACCAATTTTTAAGACTGCAATACATTTTAACCTTAATTCATATTTTTTAACGCACAAAAATACAAAAAATTTTTAACTGCAAAATTGTTTTTCTGTTTACAAAATGCAGTAAAATTTTTTAACGGGCATATTATCTTGAAAACATGACAGATACAAAATTGAAAGGAAATATAAAAAGATAAAATAAAAGGACGGATTGTTTCTTTCAATCAACAAAATTCACCGTTACGGTTCTTTTTTTGGAGTTTTTTGATGGGGAAATCGTTTCTGTTCTGAATTTCGATTTTTCACTCAATCAATTCAAGCGAATGGTTTTATTGTAAAAATAAGGTTGAAAATCTGTTTTTGGCAGATTTTTTCGACATGCTGACATTTTGGCAGATTTGTATGTCGCAAATAATCGTCTGATTATTAATGTTATAAACAATTTCAACAGCCGTTTTCAAAAAAAATCCATAAAAAATTATCAAATTTTTAAAACGGCACAGTACTTGATAGTGTATTTCTAAACGTAAAAGATAGTAACATATAAATAAATTTAATAAAGAAATGGGAAAGATAATAGGAATAGATTTGGGAACGACAAACTCTTGCGTTTCGGTAATGGAAGGCAACGAGCCTGTTGTTATTACAAACAGCGAAGGAAAACGGACAACCCCGTCGATTGTTTCCTTTTCGGAAAACGGAGAACGTAAAGTGGGCGACCCCGCCAAACGTCAGGCAATAACAAACCCGAAACGTACAGTTTTTTCGATAAAACGCTTTATGGGAGAAACATACGACAGAGTCGGGCTGGAAATTCAGCGTGTCCCCTACGAAGTTGCAAAAGGCGATAACAATACCCCCCGCGTCAAAATTGACGACCGCAAATATACTCCGCAGGAAATTTCGGCAATGATTCTTCAAAAAATGAAAAAAACAGCCGAAGACTATCTGGGACAGGAAGTTACGGAAGCCGTAATCACCGTTCCCGCATATTTCAGCGACTCGCAGCGTCAGGCAACCAAAGAAGCCGGCGAAATTGCAGGGTTGAAAGTGCGACGCATTATCAATGAACCTACTGCGGCGGCGCTGGCTTACGGTCTCGACAAAAAACAGGGCAAAGACATGAAAGTCGCAGTATTCGACCTGGGCGGCGGAACGTTCGACATCTCGATACTTGAACTCGGCGACGGCGTATTTGAAGTAAAATCGACAAACGGCGATACCCACCTTGGCGGAGACGATTTCGACCAGGTTATAATCGACTGGCTTGCAGAAGAATTTAAATCCGAAAATTCGGGAATCGACCTGCGCAAAGACGCTATGGCGCTGCAACGCTTGAAAGAAGCTGCTGAAAAGGCAAAAATTGAACTTTCGTCGTCGGCTTCCACCGAAATCAACCTGCCGTATATTATGCCGGTTGACGGAATACCGAAACATCTGGTAAAAAACCTAACACGCGCAAAATTCGAGCAAATGGCTGACAGTCTGATTCATCGAACAATAGAACCCTGTCGCAAGGCTTTAAGCGACGCAGGCTATTCGGCGTCCGATATTGACGAAGTAATTCTTGTCGGTGGTTCGACAAGGATTCCAGCAATTCAATCGAAAGTTGAAGAATTTTTCAAACGCGCTCCGTCGAAAAACGTAAACCCCGACGAAGTTGTAGCCGTAGGCGCAGCAATTCAGGGCGGCGTACTTTCGGGCGACGTCAGCGACGTAGTTCTGCTGGACGTAACCCCGCTATCGCTGGGCATCGAAACAATGGGCAGAGTAATGACTAAACTGATTGATGCAAATACAACCATACCGGTTAAAAAAAGTGAAGTATTTACAACTGCCGCCGACAATCAGCCATCGGTCGAAATCCATGTATTGCAGGGCGAACGCGCTATGGCTCAGGATAATAAAACAATCGGACGCTTCCATCTCGATGGAATACCGCCTGCGCCGCGCGGAATACCAAAAATCGAAGTTACGTTCGATATTGATGCAAACGGTATTCTGAACGTTACGGCAAAAGACCAGGGTACAGGAAAAGAACAGCGAATAAGAATCGAAGCATCGTCGGGCTTGACCGAAGAAGAAATTAAACGTATGCGCGACGAAGCCAAAATCAATGAAGCAAAAGACAAAGCCGAAAAAGAGCGCATCGATAAATTAAATGCTGCCGACAGTCTTGTTTTTCAGACAGAAAAACAGCTCAAAGAATATGGCGACAAAATTCCAGCCGACAAGAAAGCCCCGATTGAAGCAGCATTGCAAAGATTGAAAGATGCACACAAATCGCAGGACATTGCCGGCATTGATGCAGCAACGGCTGAAATCAATACTGCATTTCAGGCAGCAAGTCAGGATATTTACAATGCTCAGCAGCAAGCCGGCGGCGCTCAGGGCAATCCATTCTCCGACTCAGGCAATCCATTTGGCGGCGGAAATCCAAACTCCGGACAGCAGCCTCCCAAAAATGACGGCGGCGTAACGGACGTGGATTTTGAAGAAGTGAAATAATTTTCGATTAAATATAGATAATGAAAAAGCGGTAAATTTTTGATTTACCGCTTTTTTGCTGATAGATATTTATTGCATATTATATACTGATTTATAGAGAAATATCAGGAAATTTAGAAAAAAGCAGTATCTTTGCCGACAAATCGCAAGACATTCAAAATTAAGAGTTATGATGTTCGATGACAGGATAAAACAGTTGCGCGAAGCTCGACAAATGCCACAGCGAAAATTGGCGGCAGCGTTGGATATTGATACCGCTTCGTATTGTAAGATTGAGTGCGGCGAACGCAGGTGGGCTTTTGAGAAAAGCACGGCGGGGGATTGTTGGGACTTTTATTTAATTGATTAAAATGACATAATTATGACAAATTGGTTTTCAAAAATTGGCTGGGACGGTGCCGGAGTTATTGCAAGTTTATTCGGTACTTTTATCGCTTTGGGTTTCTCTGTAAAATCTTGTTGTCAAAGCAATGAAACTGCAAAAAATCAAGAGGAAATTAAAAAAGAACTACAAATAGAAAAACTTAAAACCTCTGCTCGTGATTGGTTTGCTGATGGCGAGTATGATAAATCCTTTGAGTATTATCAACAGGTACATTTATTAGATACGATTAACGATGAAGGGTATCGGAAATTTTTAGACATGGGAAAAAATTTATTGACTAAAGGTAATAATAAATATGATAAAGTAATAAAAACGTTTTTTGAACGTGCAAAACAATTTAAAAATACACCTGAAATAAATAAATTATTAGAACAATGCGAATAACAATAGTTATACTTTCCTTATTATGCAGTATAATATCAGTTACTGCACAAGATTGTATTCTTTATCTTAATGAAGGTAATGCTTGTTATGAGCAATTTTCGAAGAACAAAAAAGACAATAATGCTATTAATTGTGCAAAGGAAAAGTACAATCAGTTAATAGAGTGCTATAAAACTAACCCGTCGCGTGTGCCTGAATATGTTATTGACAGGCTGAATGAATTTAATAAGCATAAA
This sequence comes from Prevotellaceae bacterium, assembly GCA_031257315.1. Taxonomy (GTDB): domain Bacteria; phylum Bacteroidota; class Bacteroidia; order Bacteroidales; family UBA932; genus JAIRLF01. The sequence goes on along the minus strand of JAIROW010000016.1, from coordinate 14,633 downwards.
ACAGGTAGCAAACAAGATACGAAAGCAATAAAATACGAAATAATAGAAAAAACCAAATATGATACTGTTTATATAGATAATGTTATATATAAAATAGACACTTTAACTATTGTAACAATATACACAGATACGATTTATATACAACAGCCTATAAATTACAAATTTAACTACATTCCATTCGGAGTACACCAATTTACCAAAAAGCAAACTGGAAAAGGAATATTTTTTGCGGCAACAGAAGGTATTCCATTAGTAGTAGGAATTGCTTATTACATAAGTGCGCAGCATAATTTAAGTAAACATAAAGACCCTAAATATGAAGATTGGGAACGGGATAGGTTTTACGATAAGTATGAACATAAATTAAAAACTTCATACTGGTGGTTTGCAGGGACAGGATTAATGATTGCTCTGAATTATTGCGATAATTTTAACTGGTTTCGTCATAGAATTAATGACAGCACAAGTGCAACAATTATACCTTCACCAATGGTTGATTGGCAAGGCAAACCACAAATGGCAATGACTTTAAGCATAAAATTTTAAATTAAAAAGATATGAGAAAAATAATTATTTTATTAATCAGCATTTTATTTTTCTATTCTTGTGATAAACCTGAAAAAAAAGTCCCATACAGTGGAATTTTAAAAGGAGAAATTAAATACAATGGTGGAGCAAGAAATATGGAATTGGATAATATAATTGTTACCCTGCACCAAATAGGCAAAAATACAGAAGAAGGTACTTGGCGAATTGACAAATCGGGAAATTATGAATTGCGAGATTTACCCGCAGCAGAATATATTTTAACATTGAATGGAAACCGAGTTAAGTTAATTGAAGATGCAGATACCATAAAGATAAATGTAGGTAAGACAACTCATAAAAATATAAATATCGAAAGGCTGCCTTATTCTGTTGTAGTGAAATATAAAGATAAAGAAATGAATAACGGCGATACAATAACATTTAACAGCATTGCAGCGTTAGACCTTTGGAATAAATACAGTACCAATGAATTACATTGGACTGCACAAATATCTTCCATAAATAATTGGATAACATTTACAAAAAGCAGTGGAATGATTGCGGGAAGTAAAACTGATTATGCTCTTTTTGAAATAAAAGAATTACCAAATTATGGTCATAATTACGCAGAAGTTATTATCGTAACCGAAGACGAAGGAACATTTACTATAATTATAGATGTTTTCAAGCAAGGAGGCTATCCAGAGAAAGCCATTATTTCAGGCGACAGTGCAAACAAATGTCCTGCTACAAGCATAACACTAACTGCCAGTGCAACAGGCGCTATTTCTTATAAATGGTACAAAGGTAATACCTTAATAGATGAGGAGCATACGGATAAATATAATGTAACTTCAACAGGAACTTATTCTGTAACAGGTATCAATGCAAACGGAACAGGAAATCAAAGTGATGGGAAAACCGTAACAATTTCAACTTGCATTGCCATACCTGCAACCGCAACAATATCAGGCGATTCTACCAATAGTTGTTCTGGTGCAAATGGGCTAACTGTAACGCTTACGGCAAGTGCAACAAGAGCAGAAAATTATATTTGGCGCAAAGGTAATGAACAATTAAATGAAACAGGAAATATATTAGTAGTAAGTGAAACAGGGACATACCATGCAAAAGGTGTGAATATATCGGGTGCAGGACAAGAAAGTGTCGGAAAAACAGTTACTATTACTTCTTGCGTGCCGGCGAATCCTACAAATGTGAAAGTCGATGAATTTATTTATACTTCCATGTCAGAAAGTAAAATTAAATTATCTTGGAATAATGTTTCTTCTGCAACACAATATAAAATTCAAGTATGTGATAATCCGGCAATGGATGGATGCGAATATAATTATTATACCACAGAAAACAGTTATTATTATTTTTATCCAAATAATTTGCCTTGTGGACGTAAATATTTTAGAATAATAGCAGTAAATAGTTTTGACGAAAGTTCAGGCACTCCTTTTTCATACACAATGCCTGTATCAATAGAGGCTTACAACCCTTTATTTATTCGTTACAATTATGCCACACAAGCATATATGCTTGGCTATATAGACGCTACTGTTAAATGGTATGAAGGAATTATCTATTATGAAATTCAGAGAAAAGAAGATAATGCTACTTGGCAACCCATAGCAACAATTACAGGTAACACAAATGAAAGTATAACAACCACGCATAATTATAATGATTACACATATTCAAGAGAGGCGAAAGTGCTGGAATACAGAGTAAGAGCATACATTAATACAGATTGTGGAATAAAAGAAGATTATGCGTACTGATTATTTCATAAAAAAATCAGGAAAAAAACCATAAAAAAGTGGCATATCGAATAATTTTGACGCTCAAAGAGCTGATATATCTATAATTATGATTACATATATCCTGCTTGCGCACGGGTTTCGATACGAAAAATATGTTTCCATGGGAGCGCTGTTCATGTCGGCGCAGGCTGAAGATTTGCAAAAAACAATTGATATTCGTCCTTGCATTTTTTTAATATTTTCAGTTTAGAAACTGCCTGCAAAGATACAAATATTTACATATAATGCAAAATTTCAGCCGACGACGTAAAAATAATGTTTGTATAAAAATTTGACAGTCAGGAAATAAAGTGTTGATTTGTGTTATGATACTGATAATATACTTCTTTTGTCAGTACGACAACAATGTGAACAGAAAACGATATTTCCACAAATCGGAATACGCTGTTCCCAAAAACGGAACTCTGGTTATGTCTCAAATCAACTGATTTCCGGTGAAGGCAAACATTTGTCAACATAAAACAGTAATTAATCATAACATAAACAAAGAATACGCTCAACATGTTATCAAACATGTTCAATGTCGGCACAATATTCTGAGAAATACAGCAAAAAACAGAACAGAAATTTCAATATGACTGAGATATTGAGATTTCTGTTCCAAAATGTCTGTGAAGGTCATTGCAATTTTCCTGCACAAATGTTTCAACCTTTTTTTTAATTCTCGGTGCAAAGATACATACAAACATGTGTTGTTTGTATATGTATTTGTATTTTTTAACACATATTTTTTCTGACAAAACAGTATTTTATTACAGTTAATTTACTTGTTTCAAGTATTTTAATCAGAAAAATATTTTTAGAATAAAAATATGTTATAAAACATATTTTTAATGAGTAAAATGATTGATGAAATATGCTGAAAGTACACAATATAGGGTTATACGTGATTTTGAGAGCTTTTTAACTGTTTTTAACTGTTTTTTTTGCATTTTTCGACAAAAATTTGCAAAAATTGCATTTTTTCGGTTAATTTTTTTGCATCGCCATACAAAGACGCACGGCTCTATGTGCATCGTTATACAATTGAGGAAATAAAAACCATAAATAATGGCAGCGTCTCAAAAAAAAATTTAGCTCTAAAACAGGCTTTTATGCCTGATAAACCGGCTTTTTCGGGCAATATTTATCAACGAAAAAATTATTGAAAGCGACGATAACAAAAATTTGTGTAATTTTGTGCGTCGAAAAAAATTAAAAATATTACAGACATGAAACATTTTACGTCCGTACACGATATAGGCGATTTGAACGATGCAGTTAACGAGGCTTTTGAATTGAAACAGAATGTTTTCAGACACAATACTCTCGGTAAGAATAAAACGTTGCTTGCCATATTTTTCAATTCGAGCCTCAGGACAAGACTGAGTACGCAAAAAGCCGCTTTAAATCTGGGAATGAACGCCATAGTGCTTGACGTCAATCAAGGCGCGTGGAAACTTGAAACCGAGCGCGGCGTAATTATGGACGGCGACAAACCGGAGCATATTCTTGAAGCTATTCCCGTAATGGGCAGCTATTGCGACATTATCGGAGTACGCTCGTTTGCCGGATTTGAAAGTAAAAAAGATGATTATGACGAAAAGATACTTAATCAGTTTATAAAATATTCGGGCAAACCGGTTTTCAGCATGGAAGCGGCAACCCGTCATCCACTGCAAAGTTTTGCCGATTTGATTACAATCGAAGAATACAAAAAGACCAAAAGACCAAAAATTGTAATGTCGTGGGCGCCGCATCCGAAATCGCTGCCTCAGGCTGTTCCAAATTCGTTTGCGGAGTGGATAAATAAAACCGGCTATGAATTTGTCATCACGCATCCCGAAGGTTACGAGCTTGACAGGCAGTTTACCGGAAATGCAAAAATAGAATACGACCAAAACAGAGCTTTTGAAGGCGCCGATTTTGTATATGCCAAAAACTGGGCAGCTTACGGCGACCCGAATTACGGAAAAATTTTGAGCATGGACAAATCGTGGACTGTCGATGCAAAAAAAATGGCTCTGACAAACAACGCATATTTTATGCACTGTCTTCCCGTAAGACGAAATATGATTGTAACGGACGAAGTAATCGAAAGTCCTCAGTCCATTGTTATTCCCGAAGCGGCAAACAGAGTGATTTCTGCTCAGGTGGTACTGAAAAGACTTTTAACAGATAATTATTAATTGTTTAAAATATTTGCAAAATGACTGTTTTTTCACAAATTATTGAAGGCAAAATTCCATCGTACAAAATTGCCGAAGACGAAAATTATTATGCCTTTCTCGACATTTTTCCGCTTAAAGAAGGTCATACTCTGGTTATTCCCAAAAAAGAGACCGATTATATTTTTGATATGGAATCGACCGAGCTTGCCGGATTGATCGTATTTGCGCAAAAAATTGCCAAAGCGCTGGGCAAAGCAATTGAATGTCAAAGAGTTGCCGTTGTCGTGCTTGGACTTGAAGTCCCTCACACTCACATACATCTTGTGCCGATTAACAGCGAAAATGACATTAATTTCAAAAATAAAAGACTGCAACTTACGGCGGACGATTTTGAGGCAACCGTCGAAAAAATAAAAAATGCAATGTAACGTAAATTGCAGACAGTTACGGTAATAAATAAAATATTAAACGACTTGCGAGCATTAAAAGTTTATTTTGATTTCGATTAAACTTGAAACGCATGTGTCAGTCAAAAATAATGATTGAAATATTGTTGATGAGAAAAAAAAGTGTATATATTTTTGTCGCTTCGATTCTGTTCGTATCAATTTTTGCATGTGAAACGGAAAACGGGCAAAACAAAAAAATTATTGCCGAAGTTGGCGACAAAAAACTCTACCAGTCTGAAATTGAAAATTATTTCAGCGGACTATCGGAAAAAGACAGCATTGCAGCCGTAACAAACTACATTAACAGATGGGCAAAAAATCAGATTGTACTTCTGCAAGCAGAAAAAAATCTGTCCGAAACCGAAAAAGACGTGCGCGACGAACTCGAAAATTACAGAGCAGCGCTGTTGACATACAGGTACGAACAGGCATATATTCGCGAAAAAATGGATACATCTGTAAATCAGGAAGAAATAGAACAGTTCTATAAAAATAATCCCGACAATTTCAAACTGCCGGGAATACTTGTGAAAGCCCTGTTTTTGAAATTTCCCAACGATTTTCCGCATTTGAACAAAATCCGTCAACTGTATCGTTCTGACAGAGAAAAAGATGCAGAGGAGCTGAATAAAATTGCAATTCAGGGAGCAGAAATTTATACGGCGTTCAATTATCAATGGGTTGATTTTAACGAAATAACCCGAAATTTGCCCGGTACAGCCGATTCTTACGAAAACCGTATAATCCGTCTGAAATACATTGAAGACAGCGACGAAAAATATACATATTTTGTTAAAATAAACGAAATATCAATGAAAGAGGCTGTCGCGCCGCTCGAACATGTGAAGCATGATATAATAAAAATCATACTTAACCGTCGAAAATCGGAACTTATAAAAAAAATGGAAAACGAGGCGTTTACAGCCGCCTTGAATAATAAAGAGATAAAATTAAATACAAAATAGTTATGATAAAAAAATTAACGGCAGTTTTCGTGTTCTTTGCCATATCACATTCCTTAACCGCACAAATGTCGGTCGATAAAGTAGTTGGAGTTGTTGGAAATGAAGCAATTCTTGAATCGGACGTCGAATTACTGTACAAGGACATGCAAATTCAGGGACAATTGTCGGAAAACAATCCCAAATGTGAAATTCTTTCAATGCTGATAGAACAGAAATTGCTTGTGGCTCAGGCAAAATTCGACAGCATTGACGTAAATCTGGACAATATTCCGAGTATGGTTGACAGAAAAATTGCCGCCACCATCGCTCAGGTCGGAAGCAAGGAACTCCTTGAATCCTACTATAATAAAACTATTGAACAGTGGCGTGAAGAAGCAATAGAGTTTCAGACGGAACAGTCGTATGCACAGAATATGACTTTAAAAATCGGAGGCAAAGTAAAAGTTACGCCAAACGAAGTAGAACGTTTTTTCAAAACAATTGATAAAGACAGTCTTCCGACGCTGCCCGACCAGTATATGCTGCTCGAAATTGTAAAAAAACCCAATTCTGAAAGAGCCGTTATTGATGCGAAAGAAAAACTTTTGACTTTAAGAAAACGTATAATCGACGGCGAAAAATTTCAGACGCTCGCAACCATGTACTCCGAAGATCCAGCATCGGCAGTCAGAGGCGGCGAAGTGGGACTCAGCCCGCTGGAAGGTTACGTTCCTGCAATCCGTCTGGCTTTGAGTTCGATGCGCGTCGGACAGATTTCAAAAATTATTGAATCGGAATACGGATTTCACATTGTGCAACTTCTTGAAAAACACGATGAAAATGGACTTGTAAATTACAGGCACATACTTTTGAAACCAAAATACACTTCCGCAGACCGCAAAATGGGCTTTGCCCGTCTGGATTCAATTGTCAGAAAAATCAAATCGGACAGTATTTCGTTTGAACAGGCAGCCGTGTTTTTCTCCGACAACGAAAAATCGCGCACAGCCAACGGGCTGGTCGTCAACTTTGATTATCGCACTCGCGAGAATCGTCCGTATTTCTACAAAGACGAGCTTAACCCCGAAGATTTTAAGGCAATTGAACATATCGGAGTTGGAGAAATGTCCGATCCTTACACAGCGCACGAATCCGGAAACGAAATGTATAAAATTGTTTTTCTTAAAGAGTTTATACCGTCGCACAAAGTAAATTTGAAAGACGATTTCAGCTATATTGCAAATATTTACGAAAACAAAAAGCAGATGGAATCTATAAAAGCATGGGTCGAAAGGAAATCAAAAACAGAGTATATTAAAATAGATCGAAAATATAAAAACTGTCCATCTGTCCAGCAATCATGGGTATATAATTAAAAGAGTAAAAATTTGAGAATAAGGTCAAAATATACAGTTTTCTTTTTGAAAACGTTTGCCGTTTTCTTTTCCGTATTGTTCTGTGCGCCACTTTTGCTTGACGCTCAGCAAAATACGGAAAAGAAGAGGTTTCGCTTGCTCAACAGCGACGAAACTCTGAGGGTCAAATCCGATTCCGGAAGCGTAGAATATTTACGCGGAAATGTAGCAATTGAGCATAACAATGCTATTCTCAACTGCGACAGCGCAGTGATGTACACCAATCTGTTTAATGCAATGGGTCATGCAAAAATAACTCACGGAACGACAGTGATTACAGGCGATTTTATGACATACGACAAAAAAACGGCTACTGTAATCGGCACAATTGTTTATCTGACAGACGGCAATTCGGTGCTGCGAACCAACAAAGTCGATTATGATACAGAAACTGAAATCGGATTTTTTGAAAACGAGGGAACAATTGTTGATTCGGCGCGGCTGCTGGAATCAAAAAAAGGTTACTATTATGCAAAATCAAAGGAATTTGATTTTATCGGCATGGTTGAAGCCGATGCTAAGAGTTATGTACTGCGCTCTGATTCAATGAAATATAATACGCAGACGAAAACGTTCACTTTCTTTTCAAATACTCATATCTGGACAGAAAACGGATACCTTTACTCCGACAGAGGCTGGTACGACAGCGAAAAAGATATTATGTTCTTTTTTGAAAATTCGTATATATTATCGCCCAGACAGGAAATATTTTCTGACAGCGTTTATTATGAAAGCGTAGAAAAAAAAGGAAAATTATATTCAAACATTCAAATTTTCGATACCCTTAAAAAAACGGTTGCAATGGCAGATTTTGCCGATTTCGACATGAATATCGAAGATTTTGTAATGAAAAAAGATCCGTCAATTATTACGTTCAACAACAGCGGGGATACAACTTATATCAGCGCCGACGTTATTCTTTCTCTGAATTTCACGGTTTTGAATAAACGACCGAAAGATACTTTGGATACTCAGGAAATCAATGTTTTACAGGATTCGGTAATTTCAAACGGAATGGAAATGTCTTTAAATCCCGATTCTGTACAGAATAATCAGGAAATCAATATTTTACATGATTCTGTAATTTCAGACAAGACAGAAATGTATTTCGATGCAGATTCTATGTTGAACGGTACGATTGATATTTTTCCTGATTCTGCAAGATTGGATAAAACCGAAATATTATTCAATTCCGATTCTGTATTGAATAAACATAAAATCAATGTTTTTCCTGATTCTGCAAGATTGGATAAAACCGAAATATCTTTCAATTCCGATTCTATACAGGACAGCAAACTTATCGACCGTGATACTGTTGATTATAACACTGTTACAGATACATCTTCGTATAAAGAACTGTATGCGTTTGAAAATGTGAAACTGTACAGAAAAGATTTTCAACTTCGATGTGACTCTCTGTTTTTCAGCACTGTGGACTCCATCTGGAAAACTTATCGTTCGCCGATTGTATGGAATGGAAAAAAAATGCAGATAACTTCCGATTCGATGAATTTTGTTATGCAAAACAGCGTTTTAAAAAATGCTGTCTTCAACGGAAATGCAATGATTGTTTCTCCGGAGGGAGACCCCGATAATGCCGTGTATTATAACCAACTTAAAGCAAGAAATATTGACGTATCATTTAAAAATCAAAAACCGGAAGTTTTATATGCCGCCGGAAATGCGCAGACCATAGGGTTTTCGCTGTCGGATTTTACAATGAACAAAGCGGAAGCTGCGTCGTTAAAAATGGTTTTTGATACGCTGGGAAAAATGCGTCGTATGATTTATTATTCATCGCCTCAGGTAGAAAACAATCCGCTGTTTCTTGTGCGCGAAGACGAAACCAGACTGTCGGGTTTTCAATGGGAAATAAATCTTAGACCAAAATCGGGCAACGATGTGATTAGCAGAAAAGTACGTTTAACAGAACGGGAAGAACGCGAAAGTATTCCGAAACCGCTATTCCCCATAACTGACAGAATAAATAAAATTGAAGAAAGTCTGAAACCTCAGAATGAAACTGATAATACAGATACAGTTGATTCTCAACAAGAAGACGTTGGCGTTTCTGACAGCGAGAAAGAGAAAATAATTAATTAATCAAAAATAAAACTGCAATGTAATGAAAAAAGAATTATTTATATCATGTTTTTTATTACTGTTATTTGCCTGTAATACAGGTCGAAAAACAAATAATTTAAAGGGAAGGGACAAAATTTACGAACCAAAATACGCAAAAGGTTTTTCACTGTATCAAAAAGATAAATCGCTGATTTTGAGTGTTGTAAATCCATGGCAATATGCTTCTGAAATCGAAATAAATTATGTTTTGAAAAACGACGCATCACCCGACATTATGAACGAAATAAAAATCCCTGTCGAAAAAGCGGTCTGCATGTCCACCACTCATGTGGCTTTTATTTCGGTGCTTGGAAAAACTTCGTCCATCACCGGCGTTTCGGGTTTGAAACATGTATCCGATTCAGCTGTCAACCTGCTTGGCAAAGAAAATAAAATCATTGAAGTCGGATATGACTCAAATCTTTCATACGAATCGGTATATTCGCTGGCTCCGGACGTTGTATTTGCTTACGGAGTTGCGGGCGAATTTGCCGCCGTCGAAAAAAAACTTAACGAATTGGGAGTTAAGGTTGTATATATTGGCGAATACCTTGAAGATACGCCGTTGGGAAAAGCGGAATGGATTGTGGCAATGTCGGCATTTTTTGCAGATATTGATACGGCTGTTAAAATTTTTGAAAAAATCGAAACCGGCTATGAAAGTATAAAGGAAACTGTAAGTAAAACAGAATATAAACCTCTGGTAATGATGAATATACCCTACAAAGACGTATGGTATTTGCCCGGAACTCTGAATTATATGGTCAGATTTATCGAAGACGCTGGCGGAAAATATATCTATCCCGAAAACAATAAGCGCGAAAGTATTCCCATGAGCATTGAAAAAGCCTTTGAAATTGCGCAAAATGCCGATTTCTGGCTGATAGGAAATACGCCGAAAAATCTTGAAGAACTCAGGGAAAAAGATCCGAGAATGGCTGACATACCTTCGTTCAAAAACAGGAAAGTATTTAACAGCAATTTGAGAGACAACGGTTTTGGCGATGATTTCTGGGAATCGGGCATAGTAAAACCCGACATTATACTGAAAGATCTGATTAAAATTTTTCACCCCGAACTGTTGCCCGAATATGATTTATATTATTACAGACATTTGAAATAGAAAATGATGCGCATCAGAATTGATATTTCATACAAGGGAACAAACTATCACGGCTGGCAGATTCAGGAAAATGCAAATTCCGTACAGGAGGAACTTAACCGTGCTTTAAGCCTGATACTCAACGAAAAAATTGAGACGACAGGCTGCGGACGAACCGACGCCGGCGTACACGCAAGACAGTACACTGCACATTTCGACAGTCAAAAAGGTTTAACTGATACAAAAAATATAATATACAAGTTAAATTCCTTGCTTTCAAAAGATATTGTCGTGCGTGATATTTATGAAACATATCACGGTTTTCATGCACGGTTTGACGCAATAAAGCGTACCTACAAATATTTTATTCACACTTACAAAGATCCGTTTATCAACGAAGTGTCCACATTTATATATTACGAACCCGATTTGCACGCGATGAACGAAGCTGCAAAAATACTGACGGGCAACAGAGATTTTACGAGTTTCTGCAAACATCATTCCGACGTTACGAACAATTTTTGCAAAGTATTTGAAGCATACTGGACGCGGGAAAATGATAAATTTATTTTCACCATATCGGCAAACAGATTCTTGCGAAATATGGTGCGAGCCATTGTAGGAACAATGCTTGACATCGGTCGCAACAAAATAAACGGCGTACAGGAATTTGAAAAAATTATCGAAGCAAGAGACCGCACTAAAGCCGGAACTTCTGCCCCCGCCTGCGGTTTGTTTTTATGGAAAAATATTTACCCTTCCTGAAATACAATTGATAATTGACAGCAGGAGTGCTTAAAAAATGAGAAATGTCTCTAATCGACTGATTTTGCAAGTCATAGCAAACCGGTCAATAAAAAATATTGCAATAGAATTAACAGATTTTCTGCGGAACTTCAATTATAATTTATGTTAATTTTCTGTCGTAATAATTGGTTTTCAGTCAATTATTACGACAGAAAATCTATATAAGTTCTATATTTTACTGTAATAGTTTTTGTAATATTCCTGATATGCGCCGCTTGTAACGCTGTTGAGCCATTCTGAATTGTCAAGATACCAGCGCACTGTTTTTTCAATTCCTTCCTCAAACTGTAAAGACGGTTCCCAGCCCAGTTCGTTTTTCAATTTGTTCGAATCAATAGCGTATCGCAGGTCGTGTCCGGCGCGGTCGGTAACGAAAGTTATCAGTTTTTCCGACGTTCCTTCCGGTCTTCCAAGAAGTATGTCGGTTACTTTAATCATAAGTCTTATAAGATCAATATTTTTCCATTCGTTAAATCCTCCGATGTTATATGTTTCGCCAATTTTTCCACTGTGAAAAATAACGTCAATGGCTCTTGCATGATCGACTACGTAAAGCCAGTCGCGAACATTTTCGCCTTTTCCGTAAACAGGCAGCGGTTTATTGTTTATTATATTGTTGATAAACAGAGGAATAAGTTTTTCCGGAAACTGATACGGTCCGTAATTGTTCGAGCAGTTTGAAATAACCGTCGGCAAACCGTAGGTGTCGTGAAACGCTCTTACAAAATGGTCGGACGAGGCTTTTGAGGCAGAATATGGCGAATGTGGCTGGTATGGAGTAGTTTCCGTAAAAAAACCTTCTTTACCAAGCGAGCCGTAAACTTCGTCAGTCGAAACATGGTAGAACAGTTTGCCGTCGAATGTTTGCCATGCTTCTTTCGCTGCCTGCAAGAGCGACAGCGTGCCGAGAATGTTGGTTCGGGCAAAAGAAAAAGGGTCTTTAATAGACCTGTCAACATGACTTTCTGCCGCAAGATGTATAATTCCGTCGATACTGTATTTTGCAAAAACTGTTTGTACGGCGGAAAAATCGCATATATCAACCTTTTCAAAAACATAGTTTGGACTGTTTTCCAGATCTTTTAAGTTTGTGAGATTTCCTGCATACGTCAACTTGTCCAGATTTATAATTCTGTAATCTGGATATTTATTAACGAAAAGACGTACAAGGTGCGACCCTATAAAACCTGCGCCCCCTGTGATTAAAATATTTTTCTTCATCTGGTAAAAAATAAATACGGTTTGATAAAAAATAAATCAATAAAAAACTGTCTCCAAAATTTTTCAAAAATATAGATACATGGAATTAAAAAAATGACATGTATTTTCATTTCCTTTTCGAGACAGTTTTTTTACTAATTTAAAATAACTTTCACGTATAGAAATAATTAATTATTTGCCCTGCGCAGCTGCTTCACGTGAAGCGCGTGTTGCTTTTACGCGGCATACTCCTGCTGACTGGGGAGTTAAAATCGTAATATCGGGATAGGAAAGATCTTTTACAAATATTGTTTTTCCCATTCCCAATTCTGTTATGTCAACTGCAAGATGTTCGGGTAAGTTGTTTATCAGCGCAGACACTTTTAACTTACGCGCCAAAATCTGTAATTTTCCGCCCTGTTTTACACCTTCTGAATTTCCTTCAATTGTAATTGGTAAATCAATGATTACAGGTTTGTTTGCATCAATATTGAAAAAATCAACATGAAGGATTTTATCCGATACCGGATGAAATTGAATATCCCTTAAAACGGCAGTGTAAATTTTACCCGATATGTTTAAATTCAGCAGATATGCTTCGGGGGTGTAAATTACCGGTTTAAGCTCATTTTCAAAAATTGTAAAATGCCTGTTTTCAATTCCATTACCATAAAGAACACATGGAATTTGCTGTTCTTTGCGAGATTTTTTTGTTTCTTTTTTTCCGAGGGCGATTCTTTCTTTTCCCTCCAAATTAACAGTTTTCATTTCTTATTAACTTAATTTTAATGTGCTACTCAATTTCGCTGCAAATCAGCGAAACCCCATTACACGTCCGTCGCAATGCGACGAACAAAAGGGACTGCAAAGTTAGATAAAATATTCGACATGGAAAAATGGAGACGGAAAAATTCCATATAATGACTTTAAATACGGAAAAAATATTTGGTAAATTTAAAAATAATTTTCGAGAGATAAATTGTCGAAAATTTGTCTTGCGGGCTGATATTTTTGATACAGAGGTTCATCTATTGATATGATTTCTCTCTGTGGAAAATTCTGGAACGGCTGTTTTTTTACCGTATTATATTTCTTGCAAAATTATGTTAATCCTGAAAATTCTGGAATTAAGAGAATCAACTGGCAATTTTCAGCCAACTGTCCACCTTACTATATTCCGTTCATCTTTATCGACGCTGAACTCTACGCCGACTTTAACCAGATTTTTACCGCTTGCCGTAAAGGGAAGCGTGTATTTTCTATCATTAATTTGACGCATAGCGTCTTCCGCAGTGCCATTTCCACTCATCTTAAATTCAAAGACATATATGGTTGTTTTGGCAAAAACAACTGCGTCGGCGCGACCGATGGCGCTGTCGTATTCAGTTTCGACAAACTGTCCCATCAGTTTAAAAAGAAGATAAAAAACGGTTTGGAAATCTTTTTCATCTTTGTTTTTCAGACGGTTAGACATACTGGCAAAGAAGGCTCGCAGGCGCGTCATAAAGCCTTCTACATTATTTGAATTTAAATCCCTAACAAAATTTGGCGAATCAAATTCGCTGCCATAAGCACCGGCTTCCTGCATGTAAAGCCCCATCAATTCATTCAAAAAACCGTATTCTACCTCCTCATTTGGAAAACCCAGCACATACTGGTCATAATCTTTGTCGTACCCCTTGATTGTCAGATAGCCGCTCTGATACAGAATCGGGAAAGGATCGTTCATGCTTGCGCGGTAACTGTTAATGAAATCGACGGATACCCGTATTTCGCTTTCCATGCTTTTAATGTTTATAAAACTTGCGCGTTGCACCATTTTCGCAAGAAACGTCGGAGTACCGGTTTCAAACCAGTAATTGCGCAATTTCTTTTCGTTAAATGCATTCAACAAACTGTACGGATTGTATATATCTTCGCCCGATTCGGAGAAATGATATCCGTCATAATGTTTTTTCAGGGCGGCAAGCGTTTCTTCATACGTCATTTTACGCCTTTTTGCAAGCTCCTGAATTTCAGGCTTAAAATATTCAGCAAGTTCAGTTTCGGTTATGCCGCAAATATTGTTATATTGTTCACTCA
>JAIROW010000123.1 GCA_031257315.1 Prevotellaceae bacterium | reverse complement strand
TTTTTTCCGTATTTTCGGAAAAAAAATCACTTAAAATATATAGCGGATTTTTTCGGACAGTTAGAAATAACTGTTTGGAAAAATCCGTTTTTTTATATTCGATGTTTAACCTTTAAAATGCGTCTGCCTATGGAAAATGATTTTTAAGAATTTTATCATAATATCTGTAAATTAAATAGATAACCCTATTAAATCGTAAAATAAAAATTTATAAATCATTGTTAAATTATAACTTGTAAAAAAGTATGAAGATAATAATATTCTTGAGGTTAATTAATATGAACGTGTTACGCAAAACTGCAATGGCAGCGTTTGCGTGCGTATGTTCGATTTCCCTGTATTCGCAGGGAAAAATTACGGGAAAAGTTTCAGACGAATCAGGAGCTTCCCTTTCCGGTGTTTCCGTTGTAATCAAGGGAAGCAATGTAGGCGTACTGACCGACGTGAATGGAAATTATTCTATAAGTGTAACCGGAGCCGACAATGTTCTGGTGTTTTCACTGATGGGCTTTGCCACGCAGGAAACCGGCGCTGGTGGACGTACCGTAATCAACGTTACGCTTGTCGAAGAATCGACAAAACTCGAAGAAGTGGTTGTTGTAGGATACGGTACGCAAAAGAAGGCAAACCTGACAAGCGCCATCGGTACAGCCAGCGGCAAAGTGCTTGAAAACCGTCCAATTACTACCGTTGGCGAAGGTTTGCAGGGGATTATTCCCAACTTGCAGATAACGCCCGGCGGAACGGCTCCTGGTCAGGGAGCTTCGTTCAACATTCGCGGCTATACTTCGCTCAACGGCGGCTCGCCGCTCGTTCTGGTCGATGGCGTTGTGCAGGATCCGAATCTTGTAAATCCGGGCGATATTGAAAGCGTATCGGTGCTTAAAGACGCGGCTTCGGCGGCGGTTTACGGAGCGCGTGCTGCTTACGGGGTAATTCTGCTCACCACCAAAAGCGGGAAAAAGAACCAGAAACCTGTTTTCAACGTATCTGCGTCGTGGGCAGGTTCTTCGCCCATACATCTGCAACACTCCATGAGCGCTCTGGATTATGTGAATCTGATGAATCTCTCGGCAAAAAACAGCGGACAGGGAGCCATTTTTGACGAACGGCAGATCGGATTTATCAAAAAGTACAACGACGATCCGGTAAATAATTTGCCCGTATATTATGACCCGACAGTTGAAACCGACGGACGGTACGGATATTGCGGAAATACCGACTGGGCTGACGTTCTGTACAAAAACGGCGGATTGCAGAATTACAATATCAGTATGAGCGGCGGTTCGGAAAATACGCAGTATTTTATATCCTATGGACTTCTGAACCAGCAGGGAATACTGGCTGCATACGACGACAAATATCAGCGGCATACCATTAACATGGATTTGACGACCGATATTAACAGATGGCTTACGTTTGGAGGCAAAGTCCGATACACGTATGGATACGAAGACCATCCTTCGGGCGGCATGTCAAATTCCGGTTTGGGCGCCTATACGGGAGTACTGAAAGCGGACTTGCCGCCGTTTATGCCAATACGCCACCCCGATGGCAATTACGCAGGACAGGGAAGCATAACCAATCCTTTTGCCGTAGGCGAACTGGGCGGTTATGATCAGCGAAGGGTTAACGACCTGTGGGTTACGGGAAAAATAACCCTGCACCCGCTGAAAGGCTGGAATATTTATTCCGATTTTACTTTCAATCCATATTCGTGGAATCAGGAGCGCGTTGTTAAACCGTTTTATGAAAAACGCGCCGACGGCAGCGAATATATCTATCCGTGGGTAAAAGATCACGGCGTTACAAGAAGCAATGCCAACGACTATTATACAGCAGTCAATGTCTATACCGACTATTTTACAAATATCGGTAAAAACAACTTTAAGGTTACTCTCGGATACAATCAGGAAATCAAAATTAACAAAAGCTTTAACGCTGTCAGACTGGGACTGATTAACAAGGATACGCCGATGTTAAGCCTTTCTACCGGAACACAAACCGTAGGCGACAACGCCACAAGCTGGGCTGTACAGGGCGTGTTCGGACGTCTGCACTACGATTATGCTGAAAAATACCTGATTGACATTAACGGACGCTACGACGGCAGTTCGCGCTTTGCAAAAGGACACCGCTTTGCGCTTTTCCCGTCGGTATCGGCGGCGTGGTATATCAGTCGCGAAGATTTTATGGAAAGTATAAGCCATATTCTGAACGATTTGAAAATTCGCGGATCTTATGGAAGTCTGGGCAATCAAACTAACGACAACAACTTCCTGTATGTACCAGGATACTCCATTGACACCAATCAGGGCTATATTGTCGATGGCGGACGGGGCGTTGCAGTAACTGCTCCCGGACTGGTAAGCGCCAGCCTTACATGGGAAAAGGTAACACAGTGGAACGCCGCCGTTGATTTTGGATTTCTGCAAAACCGGCTGAACGGAAGTTTCGACTTCTTTACCCGAAGTACAATCGGTATGCTGGTATCGTCGCAGCCGCTGCCCGGAGTTCTGGGTACCGGCGCTCCGCAAGCAAATGCCGCAGACCTTAAAACTGTCGGCTGGGAACTGACACTGAAATGGGACGACAGAATTGAAAATATCGGGCTGGATTATCATGCTTCGTTTGTGTTGAGCGATGCTTTGGCAGAAATCACCAAATACCGCAATCCGACCGGTTCGCTGGGTTCATATTACGTCGGTCGTAAAATCGGCGAAATATGGGGATACGAATCGAACGGACTTTTCCAGAGCGTTGAAGAAATTGCAGCTGCCCCAAGTCAGAACAGACTGTATAACGGTACGTGGAATCCGGGCGACGTGCGTTATGTCGATAAAAACGGCGACGGCGAAATATCCAACGGCGACAATACGCTTGCAAACCACGGAGATATTTCCATTATCGGCAACACTACTCCGCGCTACCAGTACGGCGTCTCGCTTGGCGCAGCATGGAAAGGTTTCGATCTCGACATTTTCCTGCAAGGCGTAGGCAAACGCAACTGGAATCCCGACGGTCGATTCTTTGGCGTAAACGGACGCTGGGACGTTCCAGCAAGAGACATCGAAAGCTACTGGACAGAAGAAAACCACAACGGATTTTTGCCGCGCCAGTATCAGGAATCGCGCGGAAACAGGCAGACAAATACACGCTATCTGCAAAACGCCGCATATCTGCGTTTCAAACAGTTCTCGCTGGGTTATACCCTGCCTGCCGCCATGACGCGAAAAGTCTCTATTGAAAAAGTAAGAGTCTATTTTACTGGACAGAACATGTTTACATGGACAAAACTGTCGAAACTCTACGACCCCGAAATTATCGGAACGGCAGGACGCGACACAGGCGTTGCATCTAATATGACGTATCCCGTTGCCAGAACTTTTTCGTTCGGTCTAAATGTAACATTTTAAAATTTAAAACAATAGAAAAATGAAAGCAAAAAATTTCATATTATACGCCGTATTAATCTGTGGAATACTGTCGTGCGACGTAACCGACCGTATTCCTGAAAATACTTTTACGGATTTGAATTACTGGACAAAGGTGGAAGACATGAAACTGTTCTCGCGATACTTCTATTCCACACTTTCATCGCCTCCGGGCGGAGCCGATGGCTATCTTGACGGAAATTCCGACATCACCGTGCCGCAGGATGCTCCGGGCAATTTCTTCGATACGCGCGTTGTGCCGACCGGCGACGACGGCTGGTCTTCCGGCGACTGGGCTAACATTCGACGCTGCAATTATTTCATGACGCATTATCAAACCGTTTCAGGAGATGCTGCCGACATCGACCACTATGTGGCAGAAGTCCGCTTTTTCCGTGCAAACGAATATTTCAGCAAGGTAAAACGTTTTGGCGACGTGCCGTGGTTTGACAAAGATTTGAAGGACAATGACGTCGAACTTCTGTACAAAGGACGCGACTCTCGTATGCTCGTTATCGGGAAAGTGATTGAAGACCTTGAATTTGCCGTCGAGAAACTGAAACTGCCATCGCAGGTTCCGGCAGGTCAGCTGCACAAATACTGCGCTCTGCAAATGCTGTCGCGCGTATGCTTGTTTGAAGCCACATGGCAGAAATACCGCAACGCCGCAGAATCCGTCTGGAAACCTCTGATGGAAAAAGCTGCAAAAGCTGCAAAGGACATAATGGACGCAAATATTTACAGCATTGAGCAGGGAACTGCAAAATATGTAATGGACAACTATCATCCATTGATGTACACGGGTAAATTTATACAGGAAGATCTTACCAAAGACAAGGAATGTATCTTACCACGTATTTATATCAACGGTATATTGACCAACCAGCTGGCACGAAACCGTTCATTCGGTTTAAGCAAGGATTTTATTGAACAGTTTCTCGACATCGACGGCAAGCCAATAGCGCTGAGCAGCAAATATCTTGGCGACGACTCTGTTTTTATGGAAATCCAGAACCGCGACCCGCGTCTATGGAATATTGTCAGCAACAGGTTTGTGCCACTTACGGTTAATGAAAAAGGAGAACCAGTATCGAACCTTGTCGATCTTCCCGTCGGATCGGGAGCCGAGCAGAATGCAACCGGTTATACTGCCGTCAAATTCAGAGACCCCAACCCCGAACAGTGGAACGCCAACAGCACCACAACCGACTGGTATATTTTCCGTTATGCTGAAACGTTGCTCAACTACGCCGAAGCAAAGTACGAACTTGGGCTGTGCGACCAGAATGTTCTTGACATTACTGTCAACAGACTCCGTGCGCGGCTCGACTACACCGACGCCGACGGTAATGCCATCACTATGGGACGGCTCAACCTCAACCCGCCTGCCGACCCGCTGGCTACCGTCAACGGTAAGCCGCGCTACGGTTATGCGATAACGCCGCTTCTTTACGAAATCCGCCGCGAACGCTGTATCGAACTCTCTTTCGAGGGATTCCGCTGGGCTGATATTTGTCGCTGGAAAGCAGGCGAACTGATTGAAAACCCGAAAACAATGTACGGTATAGCTGTAAACGACGACGTAATCGAACTTTATACAAGAATGAACAGCAAAACTGACCCGTTCAAAGACTCGAAGTTTGCCACAATAACAGACTGGGACGGCAAAACCAAAAAGTTGTTGAGAGTTTATTCCGACGAGCTGGAAGCCAAACGCAAGTGGAACGACAAGTATTATCTTGACCCGTTGCCGCAAAATCAGACAACACTCAATCCAAATATACTGCCGCAAAACCCCGGATGGTAAACGACTGAGAATTGTTTTTTTATAAGGCTGATATATATATGTCAGCCTTTTTTAATACGATATTCAAAAATATTAAACTTGCTGAAAACCAGAATTTTTATAACAGCGCAGATGATTTTTACCGGAAAGGGTATTTTCAGGGTAAAACAAATATCTGTAACCTTGAAAATCTTACTGAAATCACGATTCTGAGCTGAAATTTTTTTAATTTTTTTAACTCTCAAACGCCCTGTTTAACATTGTTTTATAACATGTTATCTAAAAAAACATATATCAGTTATGCGAATCAGTGGTTGAAAACATTTTTTTTAGCCCGAATGGTAGTGTGTTCAGTATGATGTACCGGCTACGGAGAGTTTCAGCCCTTTTTTAACAGCCTTTTCCATGCAGTGAAAAATCATGTAAATGAAATGGTTAATTGTTTCGGTAGAGACACGATTAATCGCGTCTCTACCGTACAGGACAAAATTTGCAATCCGTCAGAATTGCATCGCTCGGTAGAAATGTAAGACAGATATATTCGCCAGCATCTCAAAGGGATGCATCCTTATAGGATGCAGAGGAAGGATATAGCAGCATTTTCTACCGAGCGATGCATCTCTACGAGATGCGCCGCCTCTGGCGCGGCTTTGAAATCCATCTTTTTATGGTCTCATTTTTTGGTACATCATTTTGAACACCCTATCTTTCAGGACATTTTTACTCCTGATTCGCATTAATTACAAAAGTTAAAATTTAATGAAATTTAAGGAGGTGTCTAAAAAGTATTCTGGTATAAAAATTTGGCAATCAGGAAATAATACATTAGAGTTTATGTAAAATTAAATATGATATTTGAAAGCATATATCTGGCTGAAAGCCAGAATTTTCATAACCGCCGGTCAACGACCGGCGGAAGAAACAGTGAGACGATAAACGCTGCCTGTAAAGGCAGAACCCTGTGGAGCAGAAAATATTCAAGTTCTGGCTTTCAGCCAGTTTTTTGGGATTATGTTTGTCCGTATGTCAAACGACATACGGTTATGAAAATTCTGGCT
>JAIROW010000061.1 GCA_031257315.1 Prevotellaceae bacterium | reverse complement strand
TTATAGAGTTATAAATTTATAAATACCGTAAAAATGATGGATTTTTTAAGTAAAATAACCATTGCTGAAAAAAAGTTATTAATAATCCCGTTTTTTAACGGGTTTGGCACGGTTTTTGCAGAGAGAGCTTATTATCAGCCACTTGCCGTTTGTGTAAAATATTTTTACATGTATATCTACGTGAAAACCTTGCAGATATTCCATATCCGAAAGGGAGATTTTTAACCGGTTTACTGCATTTTAATAAAAAACCATATAACGCTGCCGACTGTGAACAAAACTGTGAACAAAGATGAACTGTTAAAACTGATTTTCGGAAACACGCCGAAACAGCCTCCGGTAACAGACAGTATGGAAATGATTCAGGGAATCTGCGAACTTTCCCGAACTGTTTCCGAAATGCTTTATGTCATTGATTTTAAATGGCAAAATATCTGTCATATAGCCAATTATGATTTTTGTATGCACGGTTATACATGCAGGGAAGTCATTGATTTGGACTATGAATTTTTTCTTGCTGTAATTCACCCCGAAGACATAAGACGCTGGGCTGAAATACAGAAAATCATTATGGAATATCTGTGCAGGGAAGATATTCAAACAGATGATATTAAATACTTCTCATATACATGCCGGATAAGGCAGGATTTGTTTTACGAGCCAAAGCCGCGTTATGTAATGATTTTCAACAGATTTCGCCCTGTATGGATAAACGGTCGGTTGCGTTTGGGTATCTGTACGCTTGGAGAGGCTGTATCAACAGATACGGGACATTTAACTCTCCATTCCATAACCGGCGCAAACGACAGACTGTATTCCGAAAAAAGAGGCAAATGGTATTCATACGAACCGTTACGGCTGTCAGAACGGGAACGGCTGCATCTGGCGCTGGCAAAACAGGGCAAAATGCGGAAAGAAATAGCTGAAATAATGAACATCTCCGTCCATACCGTTGACAGAGAGCGGGAAGATCTCTTTGAACGGATTGAAATACACGAAAAGGAACAGATGGAAATAAAAACAGTGGAGCAGGCGGTTCTGTATGCAACCAATCGCAGTTTGATATATAAATCAGCAGAAGGAAAGACAGTTAAAAAAACGGTCAGTCACAGAACAGAAAAACATGAGATGCATTTAACGCCGGACATTTTGGCTGCTGTCCAGACAGAATTGGACAAAGGTCGAAGTATCAGGTCAATATACAGAGATGTACACTTTTCTGCAGCGGCAATCAGCAGGGCTGTAAAACAGGGAAAATTAACTAAAAAACAGGTGTGAAACAGACAGTCTGTGTTAACTTGCATGGGCAATAAAAACATGTTAACACTTATCTCTCTTATTATGTGCAAGTTACAGGCATGAAAAAAAATAGTATAATTACTATTGCACAGTTTTATCGAAGATTGTACCTTTGCGCTCACTTACCAAAAGTGGTAAAAATTTTTTTATAATTATTTAAATTTTTTTCAGACATGAATAAAGTCAAAAAAAAAGTAATTTTAGGCGGGATAGTCGCCATAGTAACAGCAGCAGTAGCTGTTATCAATGTTAATCTCAATTCGCGGCAGGGAAAGGAGCTGTCGTTCATAGCGCTGGAAAATATTGAGGCATTGTCTTCCGGAGAAACAAATGTTCCGACATATGATTGTCCTGGCGGAAATGCCTATTGTGTCAGAGTCAACGGTGTGGATTATTGCAAACCCTGACAGTAAACTGTTTTATTGCAGGACTGTTTGGATAATCTGAATTATTTGAGCAGTTTTTTTATTAATGTAATTAAATTCTATATGAAAAAAAATATTATTGCCATACTGTTACTGTACTGCGCATGTTCGTGCAACAGCAGCGTCGAATTAAAATTTGATTCAATAGAGGATTTGGAATATGTATCAATGGAATACCCCGATATTCTGGGAATTACAATGCAGATATTACAGCGCGACAGCGTTTTGTTTATAAATGATTACAAGGGCGATACGCTGATTCATGTCTATAATCTGAAAACGGGACAGATAATCTGTAAACTTATACCGCAGGGACAGGGTCCCGGCGAATTAATCAGTCCGTTATATCTGTCTAAAAGCGCTGAAAATCTGTTAATGTACAGCATGAAAACAAATTGTTTGTATTCTCTTCCGTTTGATTCGATAACTTTATTGAAAAATAAATTGTTAACAAAAAAATTTAAAACCGCGTTCCATACCAACCGCCTGTATCCGTTAAACGATTCGGTTTTCGTCTGTTCGGGATTTCTGGATAAAAAAAGATATGCAATGATTAATTGCAGAGGCGAAACAGTTTTAGAATTTGGAGAATATCCGGAGTTTTGCTCTTCGGAAAAAGATTTTCCAGACTGGGCAAGGTTTATGTTCCACCAGAGCGATTTTGTCAGACATCCTGCAAGCGACAGATTTTTATCTTATTCAAATCATGTTCTGGAAATATTTGACTGCGACGGAAATTTTAATGAACCTCTGTTGAAAAAACGTATTCTTTTTGGAAAATATAATTACACATATTACGAACAGAATGGGCAATACGTACTGGAAGGCGATGATGTTGAGCGCGGAATAACGGACGTCGGCTGCGATTCAAACTACATTTATATTGTTTACAGTATAAATAAAAAATCAGAACCTTCTACCGTATCATATATCAAAATTTTGGACTGGGAGGGTAATCCGGTAAAGCAGTTAAACTGCCAAAAGAGAATAACCCGCATCGCTGTTGATGAAAAAGCGGAAAAAGCATATCTTATTATTCAGAATCCGGACGATAATTTGATGTATTGGGATATGAAAAAGTAAAAAAAATGTCTGCAATACGGTAAACCGGTAGCGGGTTAAATCTGTTGATTTTTATTCTTTGAATATTGTATATGTCTTATAATCAAAATTTTATTAAACGTATGAAATTTTTCAACTCATTTGAGAAACTGCGGCTCACCATCAAAACCCTGTATTTTATCTGAAAAAAAATATTAACTTTGTGATTCAAAATATTGAGTTATGTTACAGGAATTATTAAAGTATGTTCTACCGAAAGAAATAGTAGAATATTTCGAGTTGACAGATATTTCGACAGATATAAATAACGAATTAGAAGTATTGCATCTCCACCTGGAT
>JAIROW010000038.1 GCA_031257315.1 Prevotellaceae bacterium | reverse complement strand
GCTGCCTGTAAAGGCAGAACCATGTGGAGCAGAAAATATCAAGTTCTGGCTTTCAGCCAGTTATTTGGGATTATGTTTGTCCGTATGTCAAACGACATACGGTTATGAAAATTCTGGCTGAAAGCCGTATATACTCAAATAAATTTACATAAACTCTATTATGGATTTCTCTGACTGGAAATTTTTACCGAAAAAAACCACCGTTTTTTTCGGTAAAAACTGCTCGAAAATACGTTTTTTATGCTCAAAACATGTCAAAATCCGTCCTGCTCAGCCTCCCGACAATATTTTTATCATGTTCTGAATCGCCTGTTATTCTGCATTTTAAAATATATTAAAAACATTTAGTGTAAAAAATTATTTGCATTTTGTATGCAATTCAAAAAAAAGATTTACCTTTGCAGGCAAATTTCTTTAAAAAAATTTATTTATAATGAACTATTTAACATCTGAAAAGAAGCAAGAAATTTTCAAGGATTACGGGAAGTCTAATACAGACACAGGCTCTCCGGAGAGTCAGGTTGCACTATTTTCCTACCGTATCAACTATCTTACTGAACATTTGAAGGTTCATAAGAAAGATTACAATACCGAGCGCTCGCTGATGCGTCTTGTCGGTAAAAGACGCCGGCTGCTCGACTATCTGAAACGTGTTGATATTGAAAGGTACAGGAGTATAGTGAAGTTACTGAATCTTAGAAAATAGGAAAATTTGAAGGAAGGTGTTTTTTAAGCGCCTTCTTTCTTTATTTTTTCAATCCCTTCTTACATTTTTACGTAGCTCGTGCCGAATCTGTGGATTCGAAAAATTAAAAATACTGGAAATGAACATTGTAAAGAAAACTATCGTATTGAACGATGGCCGGGAAATAGAAATAGAAACCGGCAAACTGGCTAAGCAAGCCGACGGCGCTGTGGTTGTCAAAATGGGAAAAACCATGCTTTTGGCAGCCGTAACTTCTGCAAAAGAAGCAAACCCCGAAGTGGATTTCATGCCTTTGCAGGTAGAATACAGAGAAAAATATGCAGCTTCGGGACGCTTCCCAGGAGGCTTTTTGAAGAGAGAAGCCCGTCCGTCCGATAACGAAATTTTGACAGCCCGACTTGTTGACAGGGCTTTACGTCCCCTCTTCCCCGACGATTTCCATGCAGAAGTTTACGTTACAGTCAATCTGATTTCTGCTGATAAAGACATTATGCCCGATGCACTTGCCGGTCTTGCCGCCTCGGCTGCGCTGTCGGTATCCGACATACCGTTTAACGGTCCCATTTCGGAAGTAAGAGTCGCACGCATAGACGGCAATTTTGTGGTAAATCCAAATTTCTCGCAGATGGAAGTCGCCGACATTGATATTATGGTGGGCGCAACCATCGACAATATTATGATGGTCGAAGGAGAAATGAAGGAAGTTTCGGAAGCCGACATGCTCGAAGCAATCAAAGTCGCTCACGAAGAGATAAAAAAACACTGCGCAGCGCAGCTCGAATTGCAGGAAGCTGTTGGAAAATCGGTAAAACGCGAATACTGCCACGAAGAAAACGACGAAGATCTGAAAAAAGCCGTCGAAGAATTTTGCTACGAACGTTGCTATCAGATAGCCAAATCGGGTACCGGCAAACACGAACGCAGCGAGTCTTTTGAAAATCTTTTAAAAGAATTTATCGAAACCATTCCCGAAGAAGAACGCGAAGCAAAGGCAATTATGATTGCCCGCTACTATCACAGCGTCGAAAAACGGGCAATGCGAAACATGATACTCGACGAAGGAATCAGGCTGGACGGACGCTCGACCACCGAAATCCGTCCAATATGGTGCGAAGTTGACTATTTGCCAGCCGTACACGGTTCAGCAATATTTACGCGCGGCGAAACGCAGTCGCTTACGTCGGTAACTCTCGGTACAAAATTAGACGAAAAACAGATAGACGAAGTACTCGTACAGGGTTCGGAACAGTTTGTGCTGCACTACAATTTTCCCCCCTTCTCGACAGGCGAAGCAAAACCTGTAAGAAGCACGGGACGCAGAGAAATCGGTCATGGAAACCTTGCCTTCCGCGCACTGAAACCGATGGTTCCAGTAGGCGACGAAAACCCTTATGCCGTGAGAGTTGTATCGGATATTCTCGAATCAAACGGTTCATCGTCGATGGCGACGGTATGCGCCGGCACGCTGGCTTTGATGGACGCGGGAGTAAAACTGAAAAAACCCGTTTCGGGAATTGCAATGGGGCTGATTTCAGAAAATAAAGCCAGCCGGTATGCAATTCTCTCCGATATTCTGGGCGACGAAGACCATCTTGGCGATATGGATTTCAAAGTTACAGGAACAAGAGACGGCATCACTGCCACGCAGATGGATATAAAAGTCGATGGATTGTCGTATGAAATTCTCTCAGAAGCCCTCGAACAGGCAAAAAAAGGAAGAATGCACATTCTGGACGAAATGATGAAAACCGCTTCAGAACCGCGTGCAGACTACAAACCCTTTGTGCCGCGCATCGAACAGATTGTCATTCCGACAGACACGATTGGAGCGGTGATAGGACCGGGAGGAAAAATTATACAGGAAATTCAGAAACTTACAAAAACGACAATAACCATAACCGAAAAGGACAATAAAGGTTTCGTTGACGTTTTTGCACCCGATAAAACAGCCATTGACGATGCAATTGCAAGAATAAAAATCATAGTTTACGGACCCGAACCCGGAACAATTTATAAAGGAAAAGTAAAAGCCCTGCACAGTTATGGCGCTTTTGTAGAAATCCTGCCCGGAAAAGACGGACTTCTGCACGTTTCGGAAGTTGACTGGAAACGCATAGACAGAATAGAAGACGTTCTGAAAGAAGGCGACGAAATCGACGTCAAACTTCTTGAAGTCGATGAAAAAACAGGAAAATTAAGACTGTCGAGAAGAGTGTTACTTCCTAAACCCGAAAATTATGTCGAGCAGCAGGAAGAACCACGCAGACCGCACGGCGGCAGACCCAGCGGTAGACCGTCGGGCGGCGCACCGAAAGGAAGAAGGCGCTGATTTTAAACACTGCAACTTTTTAATTTTAATAGATTAATAATTATAAATGGACTGTCTCGAATTTTTAAATTCGAGACAGTTTTTTATACATGTCTCAGGTTAAAAACGTGATATGTTTCAATATCTGAAAAACAACACAGCTAAATTACTGAAGTTTTAGAAAAATAGATGCAATGTGGGTCAATTGTCAATTTTTACATACACTATTATGGCGTGTCCGTACCAGCCCTGTTCAGAGTTGAAGTTTGGCGATATAGAGTTCACGCCAGCAGGGATATTTACTTCATACCACGCATTTTTACAGTCAAAACCCTGACAGCAGTTAGAGTTTTCGACTCCCTGTTTACACAGCGTACCGCCTGTCAGACAACAGTATTGTGAATACGCTAAATTACCGGCGGTTTGGATAACTTCCGATGACAGCACATTCGCATAAACAGCGCCTGGTATTTGCCACGACGTACTTTTCCGCTCACCCTTTATGTCGCCGGCAGAGCAGTTAAAATACAGACTCGTAGGAAGTGGCGGAACTGCACCTGAATTAGCATACTGATAAAGACATTTTGACTGGTAAGAGCCATGGTAAAGCCCAAAGCGTCGGGTAACAAACACCAGCCATTTACCGGTGGAAAGTGGCTGAGAAAGATTGCTTCCGCAACTGGTCGTTATTATTGTACCGGCGCCTCCTCCTCCGCCACTGCTGCCCTTTACCTCGACGGTAAAACCGTCAGACGCACTGTATGTACCGTTGCCGTTATTGACGGCGTTATTGATAGACGGCGTTATGGTTATCGTTCCCGCCGCTTTTCCCTTTATTTTGACAGACGTACCGTCAGACGATGGCGTATATTCTGCAACCGAACTTGTGCCGAATGTCAGCGTCCAGTCAACGGGTTTCCATACGGTGGCATTTAACGGTTGAGGTACAATGCTGAACGTTATTTCCTGACCGATTTCAATGATTGCGTTTGTACCGTTGGGGTAGTCAATGCCGGTTACGGGTACAAATGACTGCGAATATAAACTGACGCATAAAAAACTTAACAAAAAAACAATACCGGTTTTAATACTTGTATTCATATCTATATCTATATACTTTTATCTGTTTTTATTAAATTAACAGTCTTTTTACATGTTTCTTTTCAATAAATTCATGATACAAAAGTATATAAAATTTTTAAATTGACACTTTAAATTTTTAAATAAAATTTATTTTGTTTTTAAATCCATTAGAAATAACTGAAAACAAAATGTTTAAAAATATTCGGAAACTGATATGTCAGTGTATCGAGACGCTAAAATATTGGCAGGTATTTACGTATCCTCCAAATATATTAAATAATCGCATGTCAACTGGTGCAATAAATCGCGTCCCCTGCAATGCACAAAGGAATTTTCCCGCTATTTTCCACTCGCACAGATTATCAATTATCAATTGTCAATTATCAATTATCAATTCAATCATATTCCCATTCTTTCCAGTAATTTTCTCTGCATGGCGGCGTTGGAGGCATAATAAATCCTGACATTTCAGGACTTATTCCTGCATTTATTTTGTCGAGTGTTTCATTCATCAAACTTTCGTTTTTTACTGTCTGCATTTTATTCTGTATATTTATATCGCAGACTGTAAAATTTCCCTCACAGTTATTGTTAACAAGATATACTTTATACAGATTTGACATGTCGGGAACCAGACATGCAATATCGGGTACAAATACGGAAGACAGATAAATTCCATACTGGTTTGCAGCCGGCGAAGTGTTTTTAATCAGGTTATTATAAACTGCCGCATTTGAATGTTGTATGTCAATTATACTGTTAATAATGGTATTGCGACGTACAATTACAAAAATATTCATTAGTATTTTTACAGGCGACATGTTTAATATATTGTCTTCGATAATAACATTTCTTGGTCGGTTTGTTTCGGCGACAAAAATTCCTGAGTTTTCCACAGTATTGCTGCGAATGATAATTTTGTGTCCGAATACTACGCCTATTGCTCCATTTGTTGTGTTGCCGTCTATTTCAACATTTTCTGAATGTCGATGGCAGATTACTGCTCCTGCGGCATTGTCCGTAAAAACATTGTTGCGAATAACTATGTTTTTTACCTGCCAGTCAAGCTCTCCTTCAAGGTCAATTCCTGCGCCCGGAGCCGTGCCGTTACGAATATCGGCTGGATTTTTACTTCCAATGTTGTGAATTTTGCAGTCGGTAACAGTTGCTCCAACAGCGCCGATTATACTTATGCCCTGCCGTCTGTTGCTGTGGATATTACAGTTTTTAACGGTTATGTTTTTGCTGATTACTCCGTCGGTTGTTATACCGGCGCCGACTTTATCGACAAACATTCCGTGCGTGCCGACAAGAATACCGTCGCCGGTAGTATTATAAATTTCGACGGAATCAATTACAATATCAGCGCTTCCGGCAATATCAATTCCGTATCCCCATTCATGCGTCCCGCAGTTTCGTCCCGACGGAGTAACTTGCATGTCAAAGTTGTGAACATTTTTGTCGCCTTCAATCCTGCCATTTTTGACAGTTACATTGTTAACCCTGTAAATACAGAATATTGAGTATGCCGGCGATTTTGAATTTACTGATTTAAACGTTGCTCCATCAAGGTCAATAGTTATGTTTGACGGCGTTCTTATTCCGCCTTTATCCGACTGGTATGAAATGGTTTCATTATCGCCATATATATAATAGGTTGCACTCTCGAACCTGACGCTGTGAAACCCGTTGTCTGCGCACCACTTTAATGCTTTCGTTATGTTGTCGGCATTTGTTTTGCCAACCTCCTCAGTATTTACGTCGGGTATGATATTGAAATACGCATTTTTGATTCTGCCGTTTCCGTCAATCTCAGGTCTTTCCGCATCTCCGATTACCTTAACGGTAAAACCGGTATTGTCGATGTATGGCGTATTGCCGTTACCGGCGGCGCTGGCAATTGACGGCGTTAAAACCAGCGTTCCCGCCGACTTCCCTTTTACGGTAACAGACAAGCCGTTACCATAATGTTTGTATTCAGCGCACGATACGTCGCCTGTTGCCGTCCATTCGACTGGCGACCATACGGTGGCGTTTAACGGCTGCGGCGTTACGCCGAACGTTATCTCCTGACCCGTTTCGATGGTTGCTCCCGTGCCGTTGGGGTAGTCGATGCAGGTTACGGGTACAAATGCCTGCGAATATAAATCGCCGCAAAGGAGACCTGCAAAAAAAACAATACTGAATCTGATAACTGTATTCATATTTTTAATTATATATTTTTTACAAAATTAATCATATTTTCAACAATAGAGATCATGTAAATTTATTTTTGTATAATAAAAACTGGTTTAAAACCGATATTATACTTTGCACGGCATAGTTTTATTTATTGCTAATGCTTATATAAACTCAGATAACTCGCCTGTAAGTCAGAATTTCCATAACCGCAGTATAGACAAGGGGGTACATGCTCCCCTTGTTAAATCAATGCACAAAACCATAGCGCGTATGGTATAAATACAACTATCAAATCACATTAAAATCATCTGTATAAAAATTATAAATCTGCGATAATTCTGAAAATCTGCATCGTCTGCATATTTTTCCATGTCAACCTTTCTAAACTCTACAATCTAAACTCTACAATCTAAACTCTATAATCCAAACTCTATAATCCAAACTCTATAATCTAAACTCTCCCTTTATACCCCGTCCAGAACAGAAGCGGGAAAACGAAGAGTGTAAGGACGGTAGCAGAAATCAGTCCGCCGATGACTACGATTGCTAACGGTTTGGAGGTCTCGGAGCCTATGCCGGTGGACAGCGCGGCAGGAAACAATCCTAACGCCGCCATCAACGCCGTCATTATGACCGGACGGACGCGGGTGCGCAAACCTTTGATAATGGACTTTTCTAAAAGCTCGCTGCCGCTGTATTCCGCGCTACCGCTGAGCATGTTTTTCTTGAAAACCGTTATTAAAATCACTCCGTTCTGAATACAGATGCCAAACAACGCAATAAATCCGATGCCTGCCGAAATGCTGAAATTTGTGCCTGTTATCAGCAGCGCGGCAATTCCGCCGACAATGGCAAACGGCACGTTGAGCAGCACTAATCCAGCATCTTTGACGTTGCCGAACATCATAAACAGAATGATAAATATCAGGCAAATACTGATTGGCACAACTTCGCCAAGCCGTCTGGTAGCACGCTGCTGATTTTCAAAATCGCCTGCCCAGACAATATCGTAACCCTTTGTTAGATGTACCTGCTGCTCAACCTTTTTTCGGGCTTCGGCGACTGCGCTGCCCATATCGCGCCCGCGCACCGAAAATTTGACGGCGGTATAGCGACGGTTGTCGTCGCGGAAAATCAAGCCCGCGCCCGTTGCATGTTTTATCGTTGCAATGTTTTTGACCGGCGCCTGCGAACCGTGCGAAGTGGGGATCATCAGGTTGCTGATTGTGGCTTCGTCGCTGCGATAATCTTTGTCGTAGCGCAGGCGTAGCTGAAATTTCCGCTCGCCTTCGTAGATATGCGAAATTGCTTTGCCGCCGATTGCCATTTCGATAACCGCGTTGGCGTCGTTTGCCGTAACGCCGTAGAGCGCCATTTTGTTCTGGTCGAGGTCGATTTGCATTTCGGGCTGCCCGATGCTGCGGATAACGCCCAAATCTTCGACGCCGCGTATATTTTTCATAATATCAAAGATTTCGCGGGCGCGGGCTTCGGAATAATTCAGGTCGTCGCCGTAAATTTTGACGCAAAGCGAGCCTTTGACGCCCGAAACTGCTTCTTCTACATTGTCCATTATTGGCTGCGAAAAGTTTAAGTCGATACCCGGAAAAACTGCCATTCTGTCGTTCATCTGTTCAATCAGCGTCTCTTTGCTTTTGCGTTCCTTCCATTCTTTTTGGGGATATATATCGACGTGAAATTCAATATTGTAGAAGCCCGTAGCATCTGTTCCGTCGTTGGGGCGACCGGTTTGCGACATTACCTGTTTCACTTCGGGAAAATCAAGCAAAATTGTCCGCATTTTCTTTGCCAATTCGCGCGATTCGTCGAGCGAGACGCTCATCGGGCAGGTTACGCGCACGTAAATAGCGCCTTCGTCCAATTCGGGCAAAAATTCTGTCCCCAGAAATTTAAACATTCCCAAGCCCAGCGCCACAATGACGGCAGAGGCTGCCAGCGCCGTTTTCTTATATCGAAAAATTTTGGAGAACGTCGTCATCACCCTTTCGGTAAGGAAAGCGACAATGCGATTGTTTTTTTCGGCTACATTTTTGTTTAACAATACGTTGCATAAAACAGGAACAAGCGTAAGCGTGAGAATCAACGCTCCGAGCAGCGCAAATCCAAGCGTCCAAGCAAGCGGCGAAAACGTCTTTCCTTCAACCTTTTGAAAGGCAAAAATCGGGAGCAGCGCCACAATGATTATCAGTTTCGAGAAGAAAACGGCTTTGCCAAGTTCGCCGCCTTTTTCCTCTATCAAACCGGCTTTGTGCATGGCGTTGAAATCGCTCATTCCAAGTTTTTTGGCTTTATGGTCGAGCATCACGAACAGTCCCTCGACCATCACCACCGAGCCGTCGATAATAATTCCAAAGTCAATTGCGCCCATCGACAGCAAATTGGCGCTCATTCCCTTCAACGTAAGGCATATAAAAGCAAAAAGCAGCGACAGCGGCACAACGAGCGAAACCGTCAACGTAGTGCGCCAGTCAGCCATAAAAAGGAATACGATGACCGTTACGAGAATGATTCCTTCGAGCATGTTTCCCAAAACGGTGTGCGTGGCAAAGGTTATCAGGTCGTTACGGTTGTAAAATGTTTCTATTTTTACGCCTTCGGGCAATATTTTTTCGTTGAGTTCGTCGATTTTTGCCTGCACCGCTTCGATGACTCGCGACGGATTTTCGCCTTTGCGCATCACGACAATGCCTTCGACGACATCGTCGCGGTTGTCGCGTCCAACCTGCCCCAGACGCGGCAACGGCGCAATGTTGACCGCCGCAACGTTTTTCACAAGAACGGGAGTGCCGTTGGTATTTTTAATAATAATATTACCGATTTCCTCCTCGTTGTTAAGCAAGCCGATGCCGCGCACAACAAACGCCTGCGCGTGGTCGATAATCACGTCGCCGCCAACGTTGATATTGCTTTTCGACACAGCGTCGTACACGTCTAACGGCGTGATGCCCAGACTTGCCAGCAGATTTGGATTGACCGTTATTTCGTAGGTTTTCACCTCGCCGCCGAAACTTACAACGTCGGCAACGCCCGCTACTCCGAGCAGATTGCGTTCCACGACCCAATCCTGAACGGTTTTGAGTTCCATCACTGTTTGCGAAGCGCCCGAAAGGGTGTAACGAAAGATTTCGCCCGTCGGACCCGCAGGCGGCTGAACGTCAGGGTCTGCGCCATCGGGCAGTTCCACGTCGCGCAGCATGTTATTGACTTGCTGACGGGCAAAAGCATCGTCCACGCCATCGTCGAAAATTACTTTGACAACCGACAGTCCGAAAACCGTAGTCGAGCGCACCGACGTTTTCTTTTGCACGGGGTTCATGGCGATTTCAATCGGTATGCTGACATATTTTTCGACCTCTTCGGCGCTGCGTCCCGCCCACTGCGTAATGATGGTAATCTGCGTATTTGTAACATCGGGAAACGCTTCTATCGGAATGTCTCTGAACGCAATAACGCCCCAGACAACTAATCCTGCCGTCGCCAGCAGTACAAACGCCTTGTTTTTTAATGAAAATGAAATGACGAGTTTTATGAGTTTCTGCATTGTGATTTATAGCTTATATTTTGATAAACAAACTTATGTAATTTCTGTTTTGCACATCATTAACAGTCGCATAAAAATTGTGATTTCCCGTGCCGATAATATCGCCGACGGCGTTGATTTTCAATTTTGTAATATATGCTTCTGTTATCATACAATCTTTAACATGTCGGACTGCAAAGATACGAATTTTTCCAAAAATGCAAATCTTTCTCATTCAAATATGTAGAATATACAAAATGTTATGTGGACGCGATTTACAATACAAAATGTTGTGTGGATGCGATTTATCGCGCCCATAAATCCGTACCTTCTACGGCAAGAGGCATGCCCCCTTGTTAAATAATGCGGACGTTTAGCCCGAATGGGCAAAACTCTCGCTGTCCGCAGGCAACTGAGGGCGCGATTTATCGCGCCCTACAATAAATTTCGATACAGAAAATCATATATACCCATTTTTTTTGCAACGAATACCATAAATTTTCTGTACCATTTTTTTGAATAAAACTGTTTTGTGCGTTGCAGAATTTTTTTGTCTGGCTGAACTTGCGGATTAACGTCAAGTTTGCGGTTATGCAGTTTTACGCTGTATTTTCGACTGAATCCATGATGCGTCGGGTTATTGTTTTTTCCCAGCCCCGTATTTTTAACTAATGAAACAACGGGATAAACGGAATATTGATTTTTTTTCCACTGACTGTAATAACTTGTAATATCCCATGCTTCGGGATATTTTCGCAGCGTACAGAGCAGGTCTTCGCCGGCGCGGCAAAAATCCCGCATCACAGCTTTGTCGGTCAGCGCCTTTTCGTAGCCGGTTTTGTTCCAGTCGATTGATTCCCAGCGGTTTTTCCATGTTCCCCAGCCCCACGACGAAAGTCTGTACGACAGATAAATGCTGTCTCTGTAATTCGACGGTATTTTTATGCGTGGCGTGAAGGCTGAGACGCTCCATATCCGTCCGTCGCCCTCAAACGTATCGAGGGCGCAGTTCATGTATTCAAGAAACAGAGGCGCCGTCAGAATATCGTCTTCAACGCCAATTGCTTTGCCATATTCCGCAATCACTCCTGAAACGCCGTCGATAATGGAAGCGTCGCAGCCCATGTTTGCAGCCCGTTCTTCGAGATGGACGGTTTTGAACCCCGAAATTTTCCTGACATATTTCCGCACTTCGGCAACGGCTTCGACTGCCGACCTGTCTTTTGGAGCGTCAGAAAAGATAAACAGTTCGCTTTTCTTTGCCAGCGTATTGTTTTGCAGAGCCTCGACCGTTTGAACCGTATGCTTCGGACGGTTGTAAACAAAAAGTATAACGGGCGACAGATTTTTATCCATAATAATTTTTTATTATCACAAAATTGCTTGTAAAATCTTCATTTTACACGTATTTTAAAAGAAAAGCCGCTAAGCTGTTCATTAAAATACATTAAACAATTATAAATAACCTCAGAAATGCAAAAAAGTTTGAAACAGTAATATGATTTTTATACAATTTATACAAACAAAAAATATTTTTCCGGCTGTACGCAGCCAGCTGCGGTTTACATAATCACTAATGAAAAAACATAATATGATTTCCGTATATGAAACTTTTTCTGTAATTTTGCGGCAGTAATTTAAAACAAAATCAAAAAGTATGAACAGGTATCTTGACCCGAAAAACGATGTGGTGTTCAAAAAAATATTCGGAGGACACCCGCATCTTCTTATAAGTTTTCTCAATGCGCTGCTGAAATTCGAGGACGGGAGCGTGATTGTCAGTCTCGAATATCTGAAAGACGAACTTGTTCCCGACAATCCATTGAAAAGGCGTTCCGTAGTTGACGTTCGCTGCAAAGACAGCAAAGGACGGCAATTTATTGTCGAGATGCAGATGGAATGGGAAGCAGCGTTTTTAGAACGTATGCTCTACAATACAGCCAAAATTTACGGCAACCAGATAGAAAAAGGCGACAATTACGTTGATTTGCAGCCAGTTTACGGACTTGCAATACTGAACGGTATTTTCGACAGAAAAACAGAGGAATATTATCATTCGTTCATAATGCAAAATCCACAGAATCCCGAAGAGAAAATAAGTGGAATGAATATTGTGTTAATAGAACTTAAAAAATTTGCGCCGCACAGCAGAGACGAAAAAGAATTAACCGTTCTGTGGTTACGTTTTCTCAAAGAGATAAACGAAAAGACACGCGATATTTCGCCCGAATTTGCAATCAGCCGCGAAATATGCGAGGCAATAGAAATCTGCGAAGAAGCTGCATACAGCGATATTGAAAAAATAGAATATGACATATACTGGGATACAATAAGTCGGGAAAAGACCCTGATTTTCTGCAATCGAGAGGCAGGAAAGGCAGAAGGCGAAGCAATAGGGATAGCAAAAGGCAAAGTAATAGGCAGAGAAGAAGGTGAAGCAATAGGTATAGCGAAAGGCGAAGCAATAGGTATAGCGAAAGGCAGAGAGGATGAACGCCGCACACTTGTTCTTAATCTCATTAACAACGGTTTTTCTGCCGAGCAAACTGCAAAAATGACAGGTCTAACAATAGAAACTGTTACTGAAATTATGTTGCAGAAATAATACTGACAGTTGTAGTTTAATTAAATCTACACAACTTATTATAAAGAATTATGTTGGTGTCGAAAGTTATTTCGCAGATAGAAAATAAATTTACGCAGCCAAATTGCTGCAACAGCAAATTTAGATAAATTATATTAAATATATTTACAATATGAAAACTGTTATTGAAGAAAGATGGGGAACTCACCCCGACGATGTAAAGAATTATGACACAAGCCGATTGAGAAAGGAATTTCTGGTCGAAAGCCTTTTTTCGCCCGACAA
>JAIROW010000028.1 GCA_031257315.1 Prevotellaceae bacterium | reverse complement strand
AATATTCAATGGAATAATTTCTAAATTCAAATTATTTATACAATTTTCAATTTCTATTCTTAAATCTGTCCATGTATCTTTCATTTTAACCGCCAAGTGTTTTTATTCAACATATTTTTATAAATTTTTTACTATTATATCAACTATTTTCCAATAAATTTTTTAATTCTATATATTTTTTTCCAACTATTTTAGCCCCCATGTCGTATAACGTGTATATATATATCAACCAAATTACCTCAAAAGGTTGATTAATGTTCCGATTAATTTTCTGCGAAAATCTTAAAAATCTGCGTTATCTGCGTGCTAAAAATTCTAACAAAGATAATGCTTTTATTTGAACTACTTCAACTTTTAGCACGCAGATAACGCAGATTTATTGGATTTTCGCAGATTTTTATTGATTATTTTATGTTTGAACAATAACAGTAATACAATATTATATAACATATTACCTTTTTCATGTGGTGGTGATGCAAAAAGTATGCTGTTATAATATTCTGGTTATAAGCACTTTAATTTTAAAAATAAGAACATGGACATTTAAAAAATATTGCAGAATAAAAACAATACATATTGATTTATAGCATTATTAGTATAGTGGCAATACATTTGATAACCTCAAAAATAAGATATAATCATTTTATCACAAGTTTTTTATAGCAGCATACTTTGTACATCACATCTCGTGCGTCGTCTAAATTCGCTGCAAACTATTGCAGCAGCGGTAGTTACGTTTAACGATTCCGGACGGTTTTCGTTGAACGCAGGAATATAAAGCCTTCTGCTGACATGTCTGGCGACTTCGGACGAAATTCCTTTACCTTCGTTACCCATTACTATAATACCCGAAGACGAAAGCTGTGAACTGTATATTATTTCGCCGTTTAAGAATGTACCGTAAACAGGAATTTTTCCGTTCAGCGATTTTAAAAAATCAGGTAAATTTCTGTAATTTACATGTGTTCTGGTAAGCGAACCCATTGTTGCCTGAACGGTTTTTGGTCCGTATGCGTCGGCAGAAAAAGGCGAACAGATTATTTGCCTGATTCCAAACCAGTCTGCCAGTCTTATGAGAGCGCCGAGATTGCCGGGATCCTGAATATCGTCCAATACTAAAATTAAATCATTTTC
The DNA here is from genome assembly GCA_031257315.1 of Prevotellaceae bacterium. Classification (GTDB taxonomy): domain Bacteria; phylum Bacteroidota; class Bacteroidia; order Bacteroidales; family UBA932; genus JAIRLF01. Next base: position 8,230 of record JAIROW010000028.1, on the reverse strand, counting down.
TGAAAATTCCGACATTTTTGAGTCGGGAATTTCTACCACCGCCAGTACCGGAGACGGAGTTTTCAAATTGCTGATTTGCTGCATTTCCGATGTTGAAATCAGTACTGTTTCTACTGAATTGTCTGAAAATTTGCAATCCTGAGTTTTGTATATTTTTTTTACAGAAAAATCGGATGCAGCAAATTCTGCAACCGATTTTTCTCCTTCTACAATGAAACATGCTTCTCTGTCGCGATATTTTTTTAGCGATAACGCATTGAGATATTTCTTTTCAGCTTTTGTAAGCGTTAAATTCATCAATATATTTTCCAGTCAATTTCAGCCAAACCGTTTTCGCGAAGTATTCTGTTGGTTTCGGAAAAATGTTTGCATCCAAAAAAACTGTTTGCCGACAGTGGTGAAGGATGCGCCGATTCCAGTACATAATGTTTGTTTGTGTCGATAAGCGCTTTTTTCTGTCGAGCATAACTGCCCCATAAAATAAATACAACTCCCGATTTGTGTTCCGAAATTTTACGTATAACAGCGTCGGTAAACTGCGCCCAGCCGGAACGGGAATGTGAAGCCGGTTCGGCTTTTCGCACCGTAAGTATTGCATTGAGTAAAAACACGCCCTGCTTTGCCCAGTGTTCGAGATTGCCGTGCGACGGCGGCTCTATGCCCAAATCCTGTTTAATTTCCTTGAAAATATTGACCAGCGACGGCGGCTGTTTTATGCCTTCGGGTACCGAAAACGAAAGTCCGTGAGCCTGTCCGTCGCCGTGATAGGGATCCTGTCCAAGAATTACAGCCTTCACGCTGTCGAACGGAGTTTTGTCGAAAGCATTGAATATGAGTTTTCCCGGAGGATATATCTGTTTTCCCTCGCTTTTTTCCTTTTTTATAAAATTTACAAGGGCTGCAAAATATTCTTTTTCAAATTCATCGGCTAATATCGCTTTCCATCTCGATTCGATTTTTACGTCCATGCTTACTTATTTTATGTTATATTACAAAAAATAAACCAGCGACAGGGAGAATCTGCGGTTTTTTACACTAATACTCTGTGTGTCATCAATTTTGACGTTGACATTTGTTAAACCGAAAGAATATCGCCCTTCAATTTGCAGTTTCCAAAATTCTACGCCAATTCCGGCATTGATACCCCAGTCAGCAGGCGCAACAGTCATAACCTTGTTGCTGACATTTACGGCATATCCAAAATACGGTCCTGCCAGTATTATCGGTTTTATTACAGGTATTGGCAACGGCTGCCAGCGAATATTTAACGGAATGGTAAGGTAGTCCGATAATCCGCCCTTGCTACTGAAATTGTATAAAATTTCCGGTTGAACTCCCAATCCAATTATTGGTATTTTAAACTGTGGCGCTATACCAACTAAATATCCGTTATAATTGCTTTGCAAATCCAGAATTTTGTTGTTCGTACTGTTGGAATTTAAGCCGGCTTTAACGCCAAAGCGAAACTGCGCCTGAATACATGCTGTTGACAGATAAAATACAGCAACAGTCAATAATAATCTTCTAATACACATATTGTTTTTTTTTATAATTATATTTATTAATAATTTAAATTCAAATTAAATCTTTTATGTCGCCAACCGGAAAAACGGGAAACATGTTTTCTCTCATCCAGTGATTTGCTTCAACAGGAGTCATTTTCCAGCCAGAATTGCAGGTTGAAACAATTTCGATAAACGATGTACCTTTTTTAAGTTCCTGACTTTTGAAAGCCTTTAAAAATGCTTTTTTTGTTTTGCGGACAGCGGAAGCCGTATCAACCGACTGGCGCGTGGCGTAAACTACGCCCGGAAGCATGGCAATCATTTCTGTAATTTTTATCGGAAAACCCGTTTCAATGTGGGAACGTCCGCGCGGAGTTGTCGAAGTCTGCATTCCTTCAAGTGTTGTCGGCGCCATTTGACCGCCTGTCATTCCATAAATTGCGTTATTTATAAAAATCACAGTTATGTTTTCGCCTCTGTTGCAGGCATGAATAATTTCGCCCGTTCCGATAGAAGCTAAATCGCCGTCGCCCTGATACGTAAAAACATATTTGTCGGGATAAAGTCTTTTTACCGCAGTAGCCAGAGCTGGCGCTCTTCCGTGCGCAGCCTCCTGCCAGTCGATGTCGATATATTCGTATAAAAGCACCGCGCAGCCGACCGGAGATATCCCTATGGTTTTTTCCTGTATCCCAAGTTCTTCGATTGTTTCTGCAAGTATCTTGTGAACAGTTCCGTGACTGCAACCCGGACAGTAGTGCATTACCCTGTCTATGAGCAGTTTTGATTTTTGATAGACTTTATTTTTTTCCTGTTTTATAATGTTCTGTTCCATAAAATTTTACAGTTTATAATTGATAATTGATACCCGGGACGTCAGCCGAGTCAAAAGTTCCGTTGATTATGTTTTTCAGCAGAGAAAAAACGTCTTCGGGCGATGGCAACATTCCGCCTGTTCGTCCATGAAACCAGACCGGAATTTTTCCCTTTACAGCCAGCGCGACGTCTTCCGTCATCTGTCCGGCGCTCATTTCCACCGTCAGAATACCTTTAACTCTGGGTACAACCGACTCTATTGCTTTGTACGGATAGGGAAAAAGCGTTACAGGTCTGATTAATCCTGCTTTTATGCCGGCTTCGCGGGCAAGTTCTACTGTTTTGCGGCATACCCGCGCCGAAAGTCCGTATGCAACAAGTATATATTCTGCATCTTCGCACATAAACGGTTCGTATCTCACCTCGTTACGTTCAATTTCGAGATATTTTTTACGGAGATGCATGTTAAACTGTTCCTGTTTTCCGGGGTCAAGGTCTAAGGAAGTGGCGATATTGCGTTTTCTGTATGCCGGTTTACCGGTGGTTGCCCAGTCTCCGTACAGTTTTTCGATTTCTTGATCGGTAAGTCTTGGTTTTGAAGGACTTAACTGTACTTTTTCCATCATTTGACCAATCACTCCGTCGGTAACAATCATAACAGGATTGCGGTATTTGAAGGCAAGGTCGAAACCAAGTTCCACGAAATCGTTCATTTCCTGAACCGAAGCCGGAGCGAGTGCAATCAGTCGATAATCGCCGTGTCCTCCGCCTTTGACAGTCTGGAAATAGTCAGCCTGTCCGGGCTGAATTGTTCCCAGTCCGGGACCTCCTCTCATAACATTTACAATAATGCAGGGCAATTCGGCGCCTGCAATATACGAAATACCCTCAGCCATCAGACTTATACCCGGGCTTGAAGACGAGGTCATCACTTTTTTTCCGCAGGCAGCTCCGCCATACAGCATGTTAATTGCAGCAGTTTCGCTTTCTGCCTGCAAGACAACCATTCCCGTCTGTTTTTCAGGATGCTGCTCGATTAACGTTTCCAGTATCTCCGACTGCGGGGTAATCGGGTAGCCGAAATAGGCGTCGCAACCGCAACGTATTGCCGCCAGAGCAACTGCTTCATTTCCTTTCAACAATATTTTTTCAGTCATATTTTTAAACCTTAGCTCTATATACCGTAATGACAGTATCGGGACAAACAATTGCACAATTAGTACACCCTGTACATGATTCAGGATTTTCGGGATATGCAAAATTGTATCCTCTTCCGTTTACCGATTTTGACAGTGCAATTGTTTCGGTAGGGCAGTTATCAATACATACTCCGCAACCTTTGCACAATTCTACTTCTACTTCAATGACTCCTTTTACTGCCATAACTCATTTATTTTTAATAAAGAAACATTTTTTTCTGCAACATTCCTTTCCCGCAAAGTTAATACTTTATTTATTAACTGCAACAAAAACGTATTTTATACTTTGTCCGGCACGGGCTGGCAGGAAGTTTTATATGTGTATAATTTGAAAATTTTATGCTAACTTTGCGCAAATTTTAAACCGTTAAAATTATGAGGATATTAGCGTTTTGGGTAACAGCCTGTTTTTTCGGCAAATGCTGGATTTCGGAAAAATATCTTAAAAAAACTGTTGATTCCGGACATTTTTCCGGAAATATGATTTTTTTAAGATCAAAAAATAACCCGAAGAATAATTTTTTTAACGCAGTTGTTATCTGTATTTTTTCGGGATTGCTGTTTTCCTGTAAGGAACAGGATATAGACAGATACAATCTGAATTTTACGGTCAGGGACTCTTTTTGCCCGCAATGGGATTTTGTATATGCAGGGCTGGACTCTTTCACAACCATAGACGGCAAGCATCCGTTTGTGTACGACCCCGAAGAGCAGGTTAAACAGATGGATTTACAGTTAAATACAAGCAGAATGTATATTCGCGTCAATAATTTTCAGGATATTATTGTGCCGGAGTGTGCAAAAAGCAGTACGGTTGAAATTACTTTGAACTCCAAGTCTTCCAATTTCTTAAATCTGGCATTTCAGGTACAGTGTTTCAATGGCAGCGAAAATCCCGTTTATTCGGATTCTGTAAATATTAACCGAAAGGATTGGAAAAAGTATAAAATTTCATTCATGAACAACAATGCAAAAATTATACGTCTTATAATATCGGGAACAGGCTTTGCCTTTAAAAGCAATCTGATTCCCTTTTATCGCCACATTCCCCGTATTTTTATCGACAGAATAAGCATAACGGTTGACGGAAAAGATATTTACTCTTGCAGGGACAACTTTGCACAGCAGGTTAAACCTCTTGATTATAAAAATGTTATGCCTCTTGATTCTGGAAAGGTTGACAGTATTGTCATTCCTAAAAATAAAAAAATAATAGCTCTTGGCGAAAGCGTACATGGCTGTAAAACGGTTAACAGACTGCAAATTGAACTTGTAAAAAAAATGATACTTGAAAACAACTGCAAACTGGTTATTTTTGACGCCGACATTTTTGAAATGCACAAATGGAATCTTTTTGTACAGTCAGTTTTGCCAGACTACGCAATTGAAGAATTAAGTTTTGACCCGCGCATGGTAAATACTGATATTCTTGTACTTCGCGAATTTTTTAACTGGCTGCGGGATTTTAACAAACGTCAGGCAGTGAAAGTAAAAACAGCCGGACTTAGACATTTTTATAATATCAATACAAAACAGCTGTTTATGCACATCAATTATTTTTATACCCGCGAAACGGCTCAAATACTGTATCCTTTATTGAAATATGTTTACAACATGGAGTTTGACAGGGCGCTGGAATATATGGCAAACACGCCGCGCGTCAAAACTGCCGTCGGAGAAGATGAATTTGTTATAATTCAACATCTGCTGAAAAGTACAGGAATCAGCAGCAGCAGCAAACAGGACATTGAAACACTGTATCTCAGCACAGATTATTACATGTGGAAACATGCGTCAACATTCGTTGACATTCTGCTTAAAGAAGACGAAACGGCTGTAATAATGGCTCATTCGTATCACACGCAAAAAAAACGTTCCATGCATTATTATCCTCCGATGGGATGCTATTTCGACAGAAAATACGGAAACAGATATTTTAATATCAATTTCCATGTCGGACAGGGAGAACTTGCCCTGCTGTTTACAAAAAACAGAACGGCGAATATTTTCAGCCCGAAAGAATACAGTATAGAAAAACTGTGTTTAAACATGCCATACGAATATTTCTATTACCGTACAGACATCATGCCCGATATGTTTCTGTATAGCAGGGGAATTGTCAGCTATTTCGAATCGCCAAAAGTTGATTTGAATGAAATGTACAGTATCATAAATGATAAATATAATATTTTAAATGACAGATACGATATTTTGAACATAAAAAGAAATGCGGACGCTTTTATTTTTATCAGAGATGGCAAACCTGTTACAAGTTCCAGAGTTCCTCTCAAAAATATGAGATATATAAATCACAACAAAACAATTACAGTAGATGGGATTATGAAGAAATATCGGCAGGAAATGGAAAAAAGCAAGGTTAAAAAATAATTGTATAAAAAACAGTTCGTTGTGCAACAAAGTTACAGAATTGTTGCTGTTAAATTCGTGTGTCATGTCAGTAATTCCGGAATAATGCACGGGCAAACAGGAGCAGCCTTATGTCTGTTTGAAGCGGCAAATCTCAATCAGATGACTGTCAAAACAGTTTTGAATCTGCATAAATCTCTAATCTCTAAACTCTAATCTCTAAAATTAGGGCGCGAATATTTTCTACGTCTCAGCCACACGAAAACAATTCCGCAAACGACAACGAAAATCACCGGCAAAGCGGTATTTGCAAGTACAATTTCCGTATGGTAGCGAGCAATTTTGGAGCTGTCGAGCAAACGCATTTTTACGGTTCTGTTTTTGATGCTCATCAGGTTTTTTTCGTCGGCAAGATAATTAATAATATTTGTTACAAATTCGCCATTGCCATACGTATAATCGGTATGCCGGTCGTAGCCAAGAGGCAGCGGGAGCGGCGTTGAGGTTCGCCGCACGTCGTTGCGTATAATATCGCCGTCGGAAACGACAATCATTTTTGTATTTTCGCTTTTTGCTCTGAACTTGAAATCAGGGTCGTGAACATACTGCGAAATCATTCTGTTTCTGAACGTTGAAACAAATTCGCCTTCGAGCAGCACTGCAACCGGAAGATACGATTTGTTGAAATTTTTTTCCGTAATTTTTTCGTCAACCTGATTGAGACTGACAAACAGCGGGGCGGCGCTTACTTTTGACTTGTCGGACGAATAGAGCAGATACTGTTTTTTTACAGCCGTACTGCTGCCGACCGTATCAATTACTCCGGGGTATTGCGCTTTGACAAGATTTACGCCTTTGGTTATCGGGTTGTCGAACGAAGTCCACAACAGCGGAAAATAAGTCCATGGAACAAGGCGAAATTTTGTTGAAGACGTTTGCATGGAGTTACTCATCGACGTTTGCGCGTGAACCTGTATCTGCGAACACTGCAAGTCCTGTATGACATTGTGATTTATTCTTACCCCGTAATTAAACAGCTGATCGTTAAGATTATGCTCGCAGACAAATCCCATTGTAAGCGCTCCCGACGAAAGGCTGTCTTCGTAAACGTGTACGGCGTCGATGAACCATGCCGTTCGTCCTCCGTTCATTATGTACTGATCCAGCACGAATTTGTCGGCTTCCGACCAGCGTTCCAGAGGTTTTGCAATGACTACAACTTTATACTCGTCAAGCGAGCCGGTTTCGCCGTCGATATTCACTCTGTCCATATCATAGAAATCCTTCAAATTTACAAGAATACCGTTTAAACTGTAATTGTCGAGTTCGCCATGACCTTCGACAAATGCGATTTTATTTTTCGATTTTTCGGTTATTTTCTGTATTACATGAATTATTTCGTATTCGAGATTTTGCAGAGCGAGATTGAGATTTTCTTCGGTAGTAAGCATCGGATTACTGTGTATAAAATTTACAGACAGTTCCTTGCCTTTATAGTTTACCAGAGCGCCGGGGAAAATCAGTCGCTGAGTAGAGCCGCCTTCCGCATCTCTTTCTGCGACGCTGATATGCGCAATTCCCTTTTTTTCGAGTTCGCGATAAACGGCAATACGGTTTTCGTCGTCGCCTTCCGATGGATTTCTAAATTCGTACTGTATATTTTTTCGCGAATACCGTTTCAATTCGCCGATTTTTTCCCTGACCGAAGTTCTGAATTTCTTGAAATTCACAGGCATATCTCCGTCCAGATATATCCTTATAAAAACAATATCGTCCAAATTTTCAAGCACCTGCTTACTTTGTTCCGAAACCGTATAACGCCTGTCTTCCGTAAGGTCAATTCCTGTATTAAACGTCTGACATACAATATTTAAGACAAAAAGCAATATCAATATAAAAAAAAACGACAATATATTTTTTCTACCAACAGATACATTCATATTCAATAATTAATACGGCGCAAAATTAAATAAATAAATTTAATACGCGAAACCTTTTACCGGTTTTCAGGTAGAGACGTTACATGCAGCATCTCTACAAAACAGAATTTTGCAATCGATAAAGCATGTAAAACCAAAGACATGCAATTTATTGAAATGAAAGCAGATACGCGACACATTGCGTCTATACTCTGTTGGTTTTCAGTCAAATCGTTGCGACAATAAATTTGCATATACATATATAATAGAGTTTATGTAAATTTATTTGAGTATATCTGGCTGAAAGCCAGAATTTTCATAACCGTATGTCGTTTGACATACGGACAAACATAATCCCAAATAACTGGCTGAAAGCCAGAACTTGATATTTTCTGCTCCACATGGTTCTGCCTTTACAGGCAGC